>JBDTFI010000075.1:0-8575 GCA_039938035.1 Acetobacteraceae bacterium
ATCGCCACGCAGTCCTTCACCTGCGCCCCGGCATGGATCGAGTGGATATGCGCGCCGTGGAAGAACGCCGTCGTGCCACCCGCGTCGATCGCCGCCAATTGCCGCCAGTCA
Source organism: Acetobacteraceae bacterium (assembly GCA_039938035.1). Taxonomy (GTDB): domain Bacteria; phylum Pseudomonadota; class Alphaproteobacteria; order Acetobacterales; family Acetobacteraceae; genus DATFDN01. Next base: position 112 of record JBDTFI010000075.1, read on the forward strand.
CGCTCCGGCGTGCCCGCCGCCAGCTCCCGGATTGTCGCTTCCGCGTCCTTGCCCGCCGCCAGCAGAGCGATCCCCACGGGCCCCAGCCGCGGATCCGTGCGATGCTGCGTCAGCACTGCGCCCACTCCGGCGCGGGCGAAGCCGCAGCGGCTGCCGACCGCGATCGACGAGGTGGTGACCGCCGCCCCAAACATCCCCGTGCGGGCGCACCGCCCGGCAAGCGAGAACGTCATCGCGGCAGTATCGCGTGTACGTCGATCTCCATCAGTACCTCCGGCGCCGCCAGGCCCTTGACCACCAATTCCGTCCCCGCCACGGGCGCACCGGCGAAGGCAGATTCCACGACGTCGCGCACCGGGGCCATGAAAGCGCGATCGGTGACGTACGTGACGAGCCTGACCGCGTGCGATAGGTCCGCACCAACTTCGGCCAGAAGAATGCGCACGTTCTCGATCGCCTGGCGCGTCTGGCCAACGGGGTCGTTCAGCCCGACCATCGTGCCGTCCAGCGTGAGCCCGGTCTGCCCGCGTAGAAAGAGCCGTCCACCGGCGACCACCACCATGCAGAAATCGCAAACGAAGGCTTGCTTGTTCAGCCCGTATGGCGCGTCGGTCGAACGATAGCGGCGCAGCCGCGCATGCGGGCCGTCGGAAACCGCCCAGGCGTCGAGCTGAAATAGCGCGTCCGGGTCCGGCAGGCCTTTCACGATCAAGCCGGTCGATACCGGGAACACGCCGGCGAGTTGCCGGCCAAGCACACCGTAGATCGCTTGGCGGTACGCGCGGTCGGTGATCTGCATGGTGAGCTTGCAGACATCGGTCACTGTCCCGCCCGCCGCGTTCAGGGCATCGCGCAATCGCGCGAACACCGCCTCCGCCTGCTCGACCGCGGCTTCGGCGGAATGGCCATGACGGCGCACGGTGGCCGCGGCCTTCGGGTCGAACAGGCCCGGCAGGAGTATCGCTGTCATGCCTCCGGGATCACGGCGTCGATGTCGATCTCGACCAGCATCTCCGGCAACGCGAGGCCGTTGACGATGAGCCCCGTCCCGACCGGAGCGATGTCGCCCAGATGGCGGCCAACCACCTGATAGACCGAAGTGCGATAGGCGCGGTCGGTGATGTAGGTCGTGATCTTGCAGATATGCTCCATCTTCGCGCCCGCTTCCTCCAGCAGGACGCGCACGTTTTGCATCGCCTGCTCCGCCTGCGCGGCGGCATCTCCGAGGCCGACGAAGGCGCCGTCCAGCGTGTAGCCGGTCTGGCCGCGCAGGAAGACGAGGTTCCCCGCCCGCACGGCCATGCACATCTCGTTGGTGATTTTCTGCTCGGGATAGTACGGGCCGGTGTTGAAGCGGCGGAAACGCTGGTGAGCCATCAGGAAACTCCTTCGCTGCCGATCGCCAGGACGAGGCCGGCGAACAGCGCGCCGCGCGGCACGATGCTGTCCACCTCCACGCGTTCCCGCCGGCTGCAGGATTCGTGACAGATCGGCCCCAGTCCGTCGAGCGTTGGTACTCCGAGTGCCGCGGCGAAGCTGCCGTCGGAGCCGCCGGCGGAGACGACCTCCCCGACCGGCGTGCCGATCGCCGCGCCGACACGCTGCGCCATGGCGTAGAGTGCGCGCGTGCCCGCCCGGGTCGGGAAGGGCGGCCGATAGAATCCACCCTCCACGCTGACGCTCACGCGCGGGTCGGCCGGTTTGGTCTCGGCGATCCGGCGTGCCTCCGTCACCAGCCAGTCGGCGCCCGCCTGGTCGTCGGCGCGGAGGTCCAGATGAAACTCGGCCTCCGCCGGGATCACCTGGCGCGCTGCGCCGCCACGGAAGATGCCGACGGAGGTGCCGACGCCGCGCGTCTTGTCGGTCAGCGCCTCCAGCGCAGCCACCATCGGCGCGAGCGCGGAGATAGCGGAGGCGCCCAGTGCGCGGGCGGGGCCGACATGGGCGGTGACTCCGGTGGCCCGGACATACAGCGCCCCGACCGCGCCCCGCCCGACAACGACCTTTCCCTCAGGCCGACAGGGTTCCAGCGTCAGGCAGGCGTCGGACACGCGCGCCTCCCGTTCGATCCAGGCGCGGCTGCCGGGACTGCCGATCTCCTCGTCCGGGACGATCAGCACTGTGATGGAGCCGATGCCCGGCAGCGGTCCTCTCAGCAACATGCGCAGCGCGTGCAGCGCCATGACGACGCAGGATTTCATGTCCCCCACGCCCGGTCCGGTCAGGAATTTTCCGTCATTGCCGAACGGCCACTCCGCCACCGTGCCGGCGGGCCAGACCGTGTCGGCGTGGCCCAGCACCAGCAGCCGCTTGCCGTTGCCAAGCGTCCGCCGTGCGGTGAGCTGGTCGCCGCGCCCGGGCAGGGGCGTGCGTTCGATCGCGAATCCCGCGCCCTCCAGAAACCCGGCGAAGGCGTCGATCACGGCGTTCACTCCGGGTGCGTGATAGCTGCCGCTGTCGATCGACACGACACGCTCGATCATCGCCAGCATGGACGGCAGTTCCGGCGCGAAGGCGGATGCGAGGGCCTTGGGCTCGGTCATAGTTCCTCCGTAGGGATGTGGCAGCGGATGCGATGGCCTGGTGCGGCGTTCCGCCAAGGCGGGTCGGCTTCCGCACAGATCGGGCCGATACGTTGCGGGCAGCGCAAGGCGAAGCGGCAGCCGACGCCGCCATGCACCGCGCCGGAATCCCCCGGCAGAATCTGGCGCGTCGGCCGCGCGCCAACCACCGGCACCGCCGATAGCAGCGCCGCCGTGTAGGGGTGATGCGGAGGGGCGAGCACCATGGCTACCGGCCCTTCCTCCATGATCCGCCCGCCGTACATCACCGCGACCCGGTCGGCGAGATGGGCGATGACGCCGATGTCGTGGCTGATGAACAGCAGCGCCAGTCCGAGGGTCGCGCGCAGCTCCGCGAGCAGGTTCAGCACCGCGGCCTGCACCGAGACATCGAGCGCCGAGACGGGCTCGTCGCAGACGATGAAGTCGGGCCGGCTGGCGAGCGCGCGGGCGATGCCGACCCGCTGCTTCTCGCCGCCCGATAGCTGATGCGGATAGCGCGCCGCGTAGCTTGGCGGCAGCCGCACCAGCTCCAGCAGCCGCGCGATCTCCTCGCCGGCGGCACCTCGTGCCAGGGCGAAGCGGTGCAGCGGGCGACGGAGGATCGTGGCGACGCTCTGACGCGGATTGAGTGCCGTGTCCGGGTTCTGAAACACGATCTGCGCGCTCCGGCGAAATGCCAGCGGGGGATCGGGTGGCACGGGTAAGGCATCGAAGCGCAGCGTGCCGGAATCGGCGTCCACCAGCCGCAGCATCAACCGCCCGAGTGTCGATTTGCCGCAGCCGGATTCCCCCACCAGTCCCAGCACCTCGCCATGCCGAACCGTCAGCGAGACGCCGTCCACCGCATGCACGGCGCCGAACCGGCGCGCCAACCCGTCCGTCTCCAGCAATGTCGCTCCGGCGTCGGAGGCGCACGGAGGGCTCGGCGGGGAGGGCCAGGACAAGCCGGCGATCTCCTCGACGCGGTGACAACGGACCTGGTGTTCCGCCCCGGCCAGCACTTGCGGCCGCTCGCATCCGGCGGCGGCGAACGGACAACGCGGGCGGAAGTTGCAGCCGGGATCGGGCCGCCGCAGGTCCGGCAGCGCGCCCGGGATCGGCGCCAGCGCGCCGCGCCGGTCCATCCGCGGCAGGGCGGCGAGCAGTCCCCGCGTGTAGGGGTGGCGCGCGCGCGCCAGCACCGCTTGCACCGGCCCCGCCTCCACCATCCGCCCGGCGTAGAGCACCGTCACCCGGTCGCAGAGCCGATCGACGATCCCGAGATTATGGCTGACCAGCAGCAGCGACAGTCCGCGCCGGGCGCGCAGTCCCTCCAGCAAGTCCAGAATGCCCGCCTCGACCGTCATGTCCAGCGCGGTGGTCGGCTCGTCGAGCAGCAGCAGCTCCGGCCGGGTCGCCAGCGCCATGGCGATCGCCACGCGCTGCTTCATGCCGCCGGAGAGCTGGTGCGGGTAGCACGTCATCAGCGACGCCGATCGTGCCAGCCCGGTCTCCGCCAGCAGCGCGGTGGCTTGCGACCACGCCTCGGCGCGGCTCAGGCGGCCATGTACCAACAACGGCTCGGCGACCTGCATTCCCACCGTCAAGGCCGGGTTGAGGGTGGAGGACGGATCTTGGAACACCGCGCCGATCCGCCGCCCGCGCAGGGCGGGGGCGGCGGTGAGCAGATCCCGCCCGTCGAAGGCCATGCGCCGCGCCGCTACCTGCGCTCCGCCTAACAGGCCCAGCAGCGCCAGGACCGCGGTGGATTTGCCGGAGCCGGATTCGCCCACCAGCCCGAGCGCCGCGCCCGGTGCCACGGCGAAGTCCACGTTGTCCAATGCGCGCACAAGGCCGCTCTCGGTGGGAAAGCCGACCGACAAACCCTGCACGGACAACCCGGTGTCAGGCATGGGACGGGTCAAGACGGGCACGCAGCCCCTCGCCGGCGACGTTGACCGCCACCAGCAGCGCGCAGAGGCATAGTCCCGGTGCGAGGCCCATCCAGGGCGCCTGGGCCAGGAACTCCCGGCTCTCGGCGATCATCAGCCCCCACTCGCTGCTCGGCGGCTGCGGGCCTAGGCCGAGGAAGGAGAGCGACGCACCGAGCAGGATCGCGAAGGTCACCCGCAGACCGCATTCCACGATGATCGGCGGCCAGGCATTGGGCAGGATCTCGCGCGCCAGGATGGAGGCGGCTCCCTCGCCGCGCGCCCGCGCCGCCTGGACGAAATCCTCCTCCAGCAGCCCGAGCGCGACCGCGCGCGACAGCCGCACCAGGATCGGCACGTAGACCAGGCCAACGGCCAGGATGGTTTTGCCGAGGCTCGGCGGCGTCACCGCCAGGATCAGCAGGCCGAGCAGGATGGGCGGCAGCGAGATCATCAGGTCGGCCCCGCGCATGATCGCCACACCCAGCCACCCACGATCGAAGGCGGCGAGTAGGCCGAGCGGCACGCCGAGAGCGAGGCTGACCAGCATGGCGCCGAAGCCGATGGCGAGCGACAGATGCGCGCCCGCCAGCACGCGCGACATCACATCGCGGCCGAATTCATCGGTGCCGAACGGATGCGCGAGGCTGGGCGCGGCGAGGCGCAGGCGAACGGCGAAGGCGGTAGGATCGTACGGGGTGTACCAGAGGCCGATGATCGCGATGATCGCGATGGCGACCAACGCCCCGCCGCCGAACAGCAGGGCGGACGTGCCACCCCGCGACCCCAGGATTCGTCGGCGCAGGCTGTCGGCGCCCGGCGTATCCAGAACGGCGCCGCCGCCCGTGCTCACGCCGCCGCCCCATAGCGGATGCGCGGGTTGAGCGCCGCGTAGCCGAGATCGGCCGCGAGGTTCGCCAGCGCGTAGATCGTCGTCAGCACCAACATGCCCGCCTGCAACAGCGGCAGGTCATGATGCTCGATGGCGAAGACCAGCAGGCGGCCGAGGCCAGGATAGGCGAACACCGTCTCCACCACGACGACGCCGCCGATCAGCAGGCCGAAATCGATCGCCAGGATCGTGATGGTCGGCAGCATCGCGTTCGGCGCCGCATGTCGCCACAGCACGCGCCGTTCGCTCATGCCCTTTGCCCGCGCCATCAGCACGTAGCGGCTGCGCAGCGCTTCCAGCATCGCCGCGCGGGTCAGCCGCGAGACGTGCGCCAACAACCCGATCGACAGCACGATCACCGGAAGCACCAGATGCGACGCCCAGGCCAGCAATCCGTCCGCCGGTGGCGCATAGCCGGTGGCGGGCAGCCAGTGCAGCCAGGAGGCGAACACAACGACGGCGAGGATCGCCCAGAAGAAGTCCGGCACGGCGATGAACACGAACTGCGCCAACGTCATCACCCGGTCGGAAACGTGGCCCTGATGGGTCGCGGCATGCACGCCGAGTGCGATGCCCCCACTCGCCACGATGACGAAGGCGCTGCCGGCCAGGATCGCCGAGCGGCCCAGCGCGTCGAGGATAAGCGGGCCGGCGGGCCGGTCCATCACCAACGATTGGCCCATCTGGCCATGCAGGATGCCTGACAGCCAGTGCCAGTATTGCAGCCACAGCGGATCGTTGAGGCCGAGCCGTTCCTGCAGCGTCGCCACCGCGGCCGGCGTCGCGTATTCGCCGAGGATCGCGTAGGCGACGTTGCCGGGCAGGATGTGGACGATCGCGAAGATCAGCAGCGATGTCGCCAGCACCACCAGCACTACGCCGAGCAGCCGGCGGATGACATAGGCGCCCAATCCGTCACGACATCATTGCGGTGCGCAGGTCGAACCAGCGCATCGGATGCGTCGTGATGCCACTGACGGATTTGCGATAGGCGCAGGCGAAGTTCACGGCATAGGCGAAGAACCCCGCCGGGTTTGCGTGCAGCGCCGTTTGCATGGCGATATACTGCGTCTTCTGAACCGCGACGTCGCCCGAGAGCCGCGCCGCCTCCAGCGCCTGGTCCACCTTGGGGTCGCTGTAATGCCAAAGCTTCTCGTTCCAGCTGCCGCCGGAATGCAGGAACGGATAGGTGCTGGTGTCGATCGTCGGACGCGCGAAATAGCCGTCGATGTACAGCGGCGCCTTGCCCGACACCTCGGCGTCGTAGCTGGAGAATGGCACGCGCTGCACCTGCAGGTCGAAGCCGCCGGGCTTCGCGAGTTGCTGCAGCGTCACCCCCAATCGCTCGCGCACCGCGCGGCCGACCGGCACGATGATCGGGATGGTGATGCCGTTCGGGTGGCCGGCCTGCGCCAGCAGCTTGCGCGCGGCGGCGGGATCGGCCGGCGGGATGACGAGGCCGCTTGCGTAGAAGGGATGCGTCGGCGGGATCGGGCTGATCGTCGGAGCGCCCTGGCCGAACAGCGTCAGCTCCACGACGTCGGCCTTGTTCACCGCCATCTGGAAGGCGAGGCGAACCCTCGGGTCGTTGAACGGCGGGGTCTGGTTGTTCATGATCGCGGCGTCCCAAGACGCGGTGGGCACGCTGTCCACCCGCAGGTTGGCGCGCGTGCTGAGCTGCTTGACCTGTTCCAGCGGCAGGTCCCACAGCACGTCGAGGTCGCCGGCCTCCAAGGCGGCGATCTTCACGCTCATCTCCGGGATGATCCGCAGCTCCACGCCTTGCAGCTTCGGCATTCCCGGTTCGAAATAATCGGCGAAGCGGGTCAGGATGAGGCGGTCGCCCGGCGTGTAGGAGACGAACTTGAACGGCCCGGTCCCGATAGGATGGGTTGCCAGTTGCGCGACAGCATTGCGGGGCACGATCTTCACTTGCCGATCCGACAGGATGTCGGCGAACCCGCCATAGGGCGAGCTAAGGTCGAACACCACCGTATACGGGTCGGGCGCGCTCACGGTGCTGACCATGGTGTAGTTGCTGCGTGACGGCGCCGCGCTCGCCGGATCGAGCAGGCGCTTGAACAGCGCCACGACATCCGCCGAAATCATCTCCTGCCCGTCATGGAACTTCACGCCGCGGTGCAGCTTGAACGTCCACTGCTTGAGGTCGTCGCTATACGTCCAGCTCTCCGCCAGGTCCGGCTTGACGCTCAGGTCCGGCGCCATGCGGGTGAGACCGTTGAACACAAGATTGTCGTAGATGTACTCGTCGCCGATCGTCGTCAGGAGCGGATCGAGCTTGGAGAGCGAAGTCCCGATGCCCATCCGCAGAACCTCGGTCGCGGCGCGTGCCGTTCGGATCGCGGGCAAGGCGAGGGTGGCGCCGAGGATGGTCCGCCGCGTCAGCGTCATGGCACGTTCCCTCTCAGGTCATGGCTACGCTGGCATCTTATGCGGCACTGCGTCCAGCCCTTGGTCCCTGCGATCAAACCATCCCGCGCGCACCGCCGCGCCGAGCAGGTTGACGATCAGGCGCCCGGCGGTGATGCAGGTCGCGGCGTTGGTGTCGGTGCGCGGCGTGATTTCCACGACGTCCAAGCCGATCACGCGGCCCTTGCGAACCAGACCCCGCAGCAGCGCCCGCGCCTGCGCGAACGTCACGCCGCCGGGGCAGGGGGCGAGCACGCCGGGCGCGCAGGACGGGTCCATGCCGTCCATGTCGATGGTCACGTAATAGCGCCCGCCGTCGGGAATGCGCGCCAAGATGGCCTCCGCGCCCACCTCGTGCAGTTCGTAGGCGGTGATGAGGTTGGCGCCGTACGCGAGGGCGGCGTCCACCTCCTCCTGGCGGGCGCTGCCGCTGGCGCGGAGGCCGATCTGGAAGATGTCGCGGATATGGTCCATCTCGGAGGCGCGGCGGATCGGGCTGGACAGGCCATCGCGCACGCCGGCGACCTCCTCGCGCCAGTCGATGTGCTGATCGATCTGCACCAGCGTGATCGGCCCGGCTGCATCGAAGGCGCGCAGCACGGGGATCGGGATGGCGTGATCGCCGCCCAGCACGATCGGCAGCGCGCCGGCCGCGAGAATACGGCGCA
>JBDTFI010000076.1:0-3999 GCA_039938035.1 Acetobacteraceae bacterium
GGGCGCCGGCCAGGGGCTCGGTGCCGGCGCCGATAAGGGCGATCCGCATCCGTCCACCGAAGCGCCGGGCGAGGGCGAGGGCAAGCTCGGTGCCGGCCGGCCCGGCGCCGACGATGGCGATGCGCGCGCCTTGGGCGAGGGTCGCTTCCAGGTGCTCCAGGCGTTCGAGGAACTGCCCGATCGGCTTCACGGCGGTCCCGCCGTCGGCCGGCATGGCGGGAAGGCCGCCGACGTCGAGCGACAGCGTGTCGAAAGCTAGCGCCGGGCGGCCGGCGAGGGCGACGGTGCGCCCAGCGAGGTCGATGCCGTCCGCCTCGGCGAGGATCAGCCGCGCCCCGGACGCCGCCGCCAGCTTGGCGAGGTCGATATGCGCCTCATCGAACCCGTAATCGCGCCGGATCAGGCCCGGCAGCATCCCGGAATAGGGAGTGTGCGGCTCCCGCCCGATCAGCGTCAGGCGGACGCCTTGCGGCGGAAGGAGGGCGACCTGGCGCAGCACCTCCACATGCGCGTGCCCGGCACCGAGGAGGACGATGTCGGTGCGGGTCGCGGGTCTCGTCGTCCCCCTCCCCCTACCCCCTCCCGCAAGGGGAGCGGTCGGTGGACGCCCACTCATGCCGGCAGGGCCACGCGGGCGTAGTCGGTCGCATCCGGCGGACCCGGCGCGAACAGCCAGGAGGGCGCGCCGACGCGCGGCAAGGCGATCAGCGCGCTGCTGCCGGTGCCGAAACCGCCGCGCGCGGTGACGTTGATTTCCGCGCCCGGGCCGCCCGCGCGGTCGGCGAGGAGCGCCCGCCAGGCGCGCCACTCGTCGGTATCGGGGGATGGGGCGGCACGGAAGCGGGGAAGGTGGCGGGCGACGCGGGGGCTTTCGAGGTCGTTGGGGTCATGCGCCGTCACCATGCTGACGCCCTCGGGCAGAGCGAGCGCCTGGGGTCGGCCTTGCCCGAGGCCGCGCACGAAGAGGGCGCCCGAGCGGTCGGCGATGACCATGTTGAACGCCCGCCACGCACCGGCATCGAGCGCCGCGATAGAATCGGCCGCCGCGCCGGCGGTAGCATGGGCGAGTGCGAGGAGCGGCAGCTCCCCCCGGCTGCGCTTGCCGGGCGCGGGGCCGAGGCTGCCCGGCCGGTTCAGCACCGCCGCGACGACTCCGTGACGGTTGACGGCGAGCCAGGTGCCGCCGCCGTCGTGATCCCGCCCGCCGATAACATACGGCTGATCGGGCCACCAAGCCGCGGGCGGGTCCCAGGCGCGGTCCAGCCGCTCGTCGCGGTTCGCCGCCAGCATCACCGGCGCGTCATGGCCCGGGCGGATCAGCACAACGACGGTGCACACGCTTTGTCAGGCCACACCGAACACGCGAGCGAACACGGCATCGACCGCGCGCAGGTGGATCGCCGGGTCCATCGCGCGGTCCAGCGCCTCCGGGGACACGCGGCGGGCGACCTCGGGATCGCGCTCCAGATGGGCGCGAAAGCCCAGGGCGCCCGGTTTGCCCAGCCCCTCCCAGGTCGCCATCGCGTTGCGCTGCACGATCCGATAGGCGTCCTCACGCGAGATGCCCGATTGCGTCAGCGCCAGCAGCACCTCGCCGCTGTGGACGACGCCGCCGAGGGCATCGAGATTCTCCGCCATCCGCTCCGGGTAGATTGTCAGCCGCTCCATCATCCCAGCCGTGCGCGCGAGCGCGAAGTCGAGCGCGATGGTGGCGTCGGGCGCGATGACCCGCTCCACCGAGGAATGGCTGATGTCGCGTTCGTGCCAGAGGGCGACGTTCTCCAGCGCGGGGAGGGCGGCGGCGCGGATCACCCGGGCGAGGCCGGTGAGGTTCTCCGACAGCACCGGATTGCGCTTGTGCGGCATCGCCGAGCTGCCCTTCTGGCCGGGATGGAAGAACTCCTCAGCCTCGCGCACCTCGCTGCGCTGGAGGTGGCGCACCTCGGTCGCCAGCCGCTCGATGCCGCTCGCGATGACGGCGAGGGTGCAGAAATAGGCGGCGTGACGATCGCGGGGGATGACCTGCGTGGAGACCGGCTCGACGGCGAGGCCGAGGCGCTCGGCCACGAAGGCTTCGACGCGCGGGTCGAGATGGGCGTAGGTGCCGACGGCGCCGCTGATAGCGCAAACGGCGATTTCGGCCCGCGCCGCGAGCAGCCGGTCGCGGTCGCGGGCGAACTCGGCGTAGTGGCCGGTGAGCTTCAGCCCGAAGCTGGTCGGCTCGGCGTGGATGCCGTGGCTGCGCCCGATGGTCAGGGTGTGCTTGTGCTCGAAGGCGCGGGTCCTGAGGGCGGCCAGCACGGCGTCGAGGTCGGCCGCCAGGAGGTCGGTCGCCTGGACGAGCTGGACGGAAAGGGTGGTATCGAGCACGTCCGACGAGGTCATGCCCTGGTGGACGAACCGGCTGTCCGGTCCGATCGCCTCGGCGAGCCAGGTCAGGAAGGCGATCACGTCATGGCGGGTCTCGCGCTCGATCGCCTCGATCCGGTCGAGGTCGGCCGGCCCGATATGGGCGAGAAGGGGCGCGCCCTTTTCGCGGATCGCGCGCGCGGCCGCTTCGGGGATGGCGCCGATGCGCGCCATGCCCTCGGCGGCCAGGGCCTCGATCTCGAACCAGATGCGAAACCGGTTCTCGGGCGCCCAGATGGCGGCCATCTCGGGGCGGGTATAGCGGGGGACCATGATGCGCCCACGTCCTGGTGATGCCGGGCGGAGCTAGACCGCGTTCGCCCGGCGTTGACAAGCCCCGGCGCGGCTGGCCTCTGCTCTGATCCATGCCATTCATCTGGAGCCTGGAACTCGCCGCGCTCGCGCAGGTCGTGCTGATCGACGTGGCGCTCGCGGCCGACAACGCCGTGGTGGTCGGCCTCGCCGTCGCCGGGTTGCCGGCGGCGCAGCGGCGTCCGGCGATCATCCTGGGGATCGGCGCCGCGACGGTCCTGCGTATCGGCTTCGGACTAATCGCGCTCAGCCTGCTGAACATCATCGGGCTGCTGCTGGCCGGGGGCCTGCTGCTGCTATGGGTGGCCTGGAAGATGTTTCGCGACGTCACCCGACCGCGAACGCACGCGGGAGGGGGAGGGGCGCCGCTCACGCTCGGCCAGGCGATGCTGCGGATCGTGCTGGCCGACGTCTCGATGAGCCTCGACAACGTGCTGGCGGTGGCCGGGGCGGCGGGCGGCAGTCAGTTGGTACTGACGGTCGGCTTGGTGCTCGGTGTGCTACTGATGGCGGTGGCGGCCGATTTCATCGCCCGCATCGTGGAGCGCCAGCGTTGGCTCACCTGGGCGGGGCTGCTGATCGTCGTCTACGTGGCGCTGCGGATGATCTGGGACGGCTCCCATCAGGTCGCCTCGGTGCTTCCGACGGCGGTGCTATAGGCGTGGCGGAGGCGCCCGCCCGCGCCTTGCTCATGCGTGCAGTCGCGCTCGCGGCGGTTCCGGTTCGGCCAGCGTGTAGGTTCCGCTCGCGGCAAGCCTGATCTCGAGCCGGTCGACCCCTGAAACATCCGGCAGGGCGGCATCGCCGTCCGTCCAGCGCGACCGCGCGTTCCCGCCGGTCTCGTCGTCCCACCAGCCGCGCCCCAGGCCCGGGTGGTCGAGCGGGATGACGCGCGGCCCGTCCGCTCCGTGCAGGACGATCCGGCTCACCCGCACGCCGAGACGGCGGCGATCGTCCAGCCACGGACGCAGCGCGCTCGGCGCCTGGGCGCGCGACACCAGACGGGCCAGCCCGGCGTCGCGGGGCAACGCGAACACGACCCGGTCGGGCGTTGCGTGGATGGGCTCGATCTCGCATCCGCAAACCATGAGCCGCAACGCCGGATCGGCGGTCGTGCGGCGGGTCGGAAGCACGAAGCCGAGAGCGCGCGCCCGCGCGGCGAGGCGGCGGAAGATCGGCTCGACGGCCGCGTCGGCGGTCAGCAATTCCATCGCCGCCGATCCGGCCCGTGGCGTGCCTGCTTCGTCCACCGCACACGGATGCAGCGTGAGCGCCGTG
>JBDTFI010000077.1:0-12444 GCA_039938035.1 Acetobacteraceae bacterium
TTGACGCCAGCGCGATTCGCTGTCTGACAGACCAGGTTCTTTACACTTCCTTCTTGCAGCGTGCGGCAACGAACAGACTCGTTTTGCCAGGCCGGCCATCGTTGGGGTGGAACGACATACCAGCAGGACGACGGCCATGACTGAAACCACAACCACCACTCCAATTCCAACCGCACCGCTCGATGTTGTAACGCGGCTTCTGCATCTCGGTCTCGTGGTGTTTGGCGTCTGGGCCTGGCTCGTCGGCTCGGGCTGGATCGGGGCGGGTGCAGCCGACTACGAAAAGCCCGACCATTTCTGGTACATCCAGCACCGCTGGGTAGGCATTACGTTCGCGGTGTTCCTGCTGGCACGGATCCTGTGGGGATTCGTGGGTCCGGCGAGCGTGCGGTTCGTAAACTGGGTGCCGTGGACGCGGGCACGCCTGAGACTGGTCGTCGAGGACGTGGGTTCGCTTCTGCGATTACGCATTCCCGACCGCCCTACCCACGTCGGCCTGTCCGGCTTCGTGGAGGCGCTCGGACTGCTCGTGTTCCTGTGGCTGGCCCTCAGTGGCCTGAGCAACGCGATCACGATCACGCCCGGTGTCAAGCTGACCGCCGCCTGGCCGCACTTCATCAAACATTGGCACCAGATCGGTAACGTGCTGGTGCCAGCGTACCTGATCCTGCACGTGGGAGGCACAGTGGCGCACAGCGTCGTCGGCAAACAGGTCTGGAAGAAGATGCTATTCCTGGAGTAGGTACGCAACGCGGTCCGCCAGGTGTTGCCCGGTCGCGCGACCCCATGGACAACCACTACGACTACGACTTATCGGCTGGCGTCAAAGCTGGCCAGCCCGCGTGGATGATCGGCGACCTGCACATCCGAATCACGCCGAACACCCATTTCAGCCCTTCACGAGCGGCCGCTTCGCGGCGTGCATCTGACCAGCCGAGCGGCCGGTGATGGCCGAGAGCGGCCCATACACCTTGACCAGAACAACGAACGTCATCCAGCCAATACTATCCGCATTCTAGGTTCGTACATCAATCCGGGGGTTCGGTCCCTTGCCGACGAGAAGAGCTTGCAACGCAGGCGCGGATGCCGCTAGCGAAGCGGAGAGCGGGTTTTTCGTCCTTCCGCAGTCGACGAATTTTACACACTGCTCAGCCGATACCCTCTGGGCGCGCTGCACCAAGCTCCCTTCCAGACACAGCGCTCGCCGCAGGCTTGTCGTTCAAGAATTGAGACAAATGGATACGCACCTTCCCGAGTAACTCGTTCAGCAGATCACGTTCGCTCGTCTTCAGCGCGGCGAAGTGTTAGCGCCCCATCCCCGTGGGTCAGATTTGAATCGGCGTTGACAGGCGTTGACAGCGAAGCACCCTATCACCCATTCCTCGTGAACCGTGGCTACCTCTTCGAACCTTGTACGACCTTCCGACGTGAGCCGTACATAGTAGGATCTTCGGTCTTCTGTGGAATGCTCGCGTACGACCAGACCATTCTTCTCAAGATCGTCTGTCAGTCCGGTAACGTTGCCGCCAGTGACCATCAGGTAGCGCGACAGCACCCGCATGCTCAAGCCAAGTGGGGAGCGATGCAACTGCGCCAGATAGTCGAAGTGCGGCAAGCTCATATCGCACTGATTGCGCATGCGCCGGCGAATCTCCGCCTCGATCTCCGTAGAACAAGATAGCAACCGCAATCAAACTCGAATAGATTGATGGTCTCCATCCGAGGCACGAGCCTCCAGCCCGATCCTTTCTCTGTCGATAGGCAGGTTCCTAATCGGTTTGGATTCGAGCATCGGATGAGTTGTTGCATCACGGGGAAGCGGCGACCGTTCGCGGCGGGCGATAGCTGGCTGCCGGACCTAAGATGCCAGCGTCCTAAAAGGCCATCGGAGCGGTTAGATCGTGCCCCACATCGCAGCGCCCATGCGATTAACGCGCCTGCTCCCGCAGGATAATGGCTTTATTGAGCCGGTATGCCAAACCTTGAGGATCGTTCTTCAAAATTTCGAACTGTCCACGTATGGTCGCGATTCCGTCCTTGGCGATGACCGAATCCTTGGTGTTGACCTCCACGAGTTCGGTAGGAGCAGGCGGCTCGCATTCGTCGCATAAGAATGAGTGCGAACTCAGGAGAAATTGTTTCCCAGACTTGTTTTTTCCGAATATCGGCGTGACGTATCCGATGATAGAAATCACTTTTCCATTCAGCGCCAGCACTGGGGGCAGGAACGTCGTCTGGAACGTGCTTCCTTTGCGGACAACGAGCGCCCTTGCCAGATCGCCCCACAGCACCACATCGGCGGGTGCGTTCTTGTAGGCTTCCTCGCCCAGCGGTTCGGCATGATGGGTGTGGACCTGAAGGCGGTTGTCCTTGGGGCCGCTGACCAAGTCTGATTCCTGCGCAGTTCGCGCCATGGGCGTGGTCGTGATTGCAGGCGGAATGCTGCGTCCATCGACCTGATCGGCGCTCCGAGCTGGCGTAAGGACGAAGCACAGCACGGCGAGAAGACCCAGAAAGCCGACCCCGGCATTTGCTGAGGTCAGACGCGGTCTTCCGGCGGTTTCGATGATAACCCCCGCACGCTGGGGGAGGCGCACCATGCCTACAGGCCCTCGCCGTTGGCATAGACCTCCTTGCCATTTACGTAGGTGCGAATGGCATGCAAGTCTTGCAAAGCCTTCTCGGAGACGCTCATGAAGTCTCCGGACAGCACGACAAAATCGGCTACTTTACGCGGCTCGATAGAGCCTTTCAGGGCGCTGTCTTCAGTAAGGTCGGCATAGTAGTTGGTCAACATTCTGAGACCGGTCTCACGCGAGACGCGCTGGTCCTTCAAACCATCGTGCCCGTCACCATACTTCCCAGCCGAGATCGTGTCACGGGAGATAAAGTGATACATGACCCAGAATGGATTGGTCGGAACGACAGCGGAGTCCGTGCCGCCGGAAGTCCGTAGACCCGCGTCGAGGAAGTTCTTCACCGGGGTGATCTGCGAAGAGCGCGCCGCCCCTAGATAGCGTTTGAGGACCGGCGCTGCCAGATACAAATGGTCCTGCGCAGCCATGCTCAGGTTCAGCCGCTTCAAGCGTGGGAGCTGGTCATCGCGAACGACAAAGCCGTGCTCGATGGCCCACGGGTAGTCCGTGCTGAATTTTTTCAGGGCATCTGCCTGCTCGTACGCTTGCAACGCAAGGTCCATCGCGGCGTCGCCGACTGAGTGCACGGACATGCGCCATCCGGCGGCATTCCAGGCTTTCGCCTGCTCGTTGAAGTCCTGCTGAGTCACAAGCGGCGTCCCGACATAACCCGCGGGTTGGCCTGGGGGATTCTCATAAGGGACGGTCATAAACCCGCCTTCGAAGCCACCGTCCAAGCTGTTTTTGATGCCCCAGGTCTGCAACCATTCATCCCGATCGTGCGGCCCAATGTTGGCGGCTTGAAGTTGGGCAAGAGTGGCCCCACGGAAAAGGATGCTGTAGCGAACCGTGGATTTGCCCGCTTGGCTGAGCGCCTGAAGATCCTGATATGCCTGAATGCTCGTGCCGGGAATCCGCACGTTGGTCAGACCATACGCGTTGATGATCTTTTGCTCGGCCAGAATGTTGGCTTGTCTTTCTGTGGCGTTACTGGCCGGACGTGAGGTGGACCTTAGGCTGGGATTAACGACTCCCGGAGTGGTGGCGGTTTGATTTCGTGCGCCGTCGACCAGCTCGCCGGTCAGCTCGCCTTCGTGAGAAGTAGCGCCCGGAATTGTCGCCGCTTGCGTGGCGTTGATCTTGGGCACGCCGCCGTTCGGAGGCGAAACCGTGTTCTTGTTATAGCCCCACAGTGCCAGAGCCGTTTCGCTCAGGAAGTAACTGTGGCCGCCGCGCTTGAGCACGACCACACAGCCGGGCGCAGCGGCTTCGAGCTCGTAAGCAAACGGGGTGCGCTGGTCGGTCAATTGCGCCTCGTGCCAATCGCTATTGGACACGAACATGGCGCGCTGTCCCGTGGCAGGATCGGTGCCCGCGCAATTCAGGCCCGAACGATTCACGTAGTCGGTGATAGCAGCGAATAGCTCCTGCAAGTTGTGAACCTTCGCGGCGGAGAGATCCAGACCGATCTCAGTCCCGACCGCGGCGTGAAAGTGATTGTCCGAGAGGCCCGGGATGACAGTGCGGCCCTTCAGGTCGACAACCTGAGTAATGCCCCCGACATAACGTTGAAGATCAGCCTTTGTGCCCACGGCGACGAACTTACCACCGGTCACAGCGAATGCTTCCGCGGTACTAAACTTGGCATCCACGGTCAGCACTCTGGCGTTGGTAAACACCGCGTCCGCCGCAGCTACCGGAACCGGCGGCGGAACGCCGCCGTCATCGTTGCCGCAACCGGCGAGCAACGTCGAGATTGCTGCCGCGTTAAGCCACGTCCTCGGAACGATCGCCATGCGCTTCTCCTATGGGGAAATCTAATTTACTAATGAACAGTTCAGCTGTCAACGGTTCAGTCGCGAGATGGTTGCCCGCTCATCGTCGGTTTGTTGCCGGCGACTTTTATCTCGACGATCGTTAAAGGCTACTGCGACGAAGTGGAAGACTTCATGCATGTCGAACTGCAGCCCGACTTGCTCCGCCAAGCTGAGCTAGATCTCTTCGATGATCGAGAAGAGTCCGGTTCGGGCCTCCC
Source organism: Acetobacteraceae bacterium (assembly GCA_039938035.1). GTDB lineage: Bacteria > Pseudomonadota > Alphaproteobacteria > Acetobacterales > Acetobacteraceae > DATFDN01. The sequence continues at coordinate 4,672 of JBDTFI010000077.1, forward strand.
CGTAATCGCTCGAAACTAATGTCGGCGATGGATGTGTTGAACACCTGCTTTGGCAAAGGCGCTGTGCTATTTGCATCGAGTAGCCGAGTGCTTCGGCCGTTGATATCCAAGCCGCAGCTAATGTTGCCGAATTTTATGCGGTCCTGCAGCTCGTTCCATCTTCAAATGCTTCCGTCTCCTCGCGCATCGTCATAGACATCGTCCACCGCGGCTGTCCGATACGAACGAGCACGTTAACCACAAGCATCGACGTGGCGAAGTGCGCGCTTAGCGCGTGAGCACCATTTGTCTTGCGCCATTTCGAATCCAGCCTTCGGGTTGGCAGCGTGCAAAACCTGCGGACCCAGCTCCCGCGAGAAGTCCGGACGCGGGCTTATAGATGCGTCTTAGTCGACTCACCAGACTGGCGGCACGCGCCATGGCTAAACGGCTCGCCGCCTCAGCATCCAGTCGACGAACGCTCGGGCCTGAGCTGGGACGCGGCGGGTACCTAGAAGCGCTGCAGGCGCAATGCAACTGCGTCGGGGCAATACGCGGGTGTGCAGCCGGCGAGACCGGCGCCGCGACGGCCATGTCGATCGGGAAGGATTCGACTAAAGCACATGTAGTTCGGGAAGGATGCTCCGTTCTGTTGCCAGCAAGGGTTGCCCGCATCTTCCCGGTTTAATGCATTTGAAACTATCGGGACGTCCGCTTATGGCCGGTAGCCGGCGAACGGGCCGTCACTGGCCGTGCATGCGACTGGTCGCGCTTAGCCGAGCGGACCGTGATTCTCCAGGAGCCGCACCCGTTCGCGCAGGGCCTGCAGTTCAGCGCGCAGTTGCTCAATCTCCAGGCGCCATTCAGGAGCCGGTGACACGCCAACCCCCTGTTCGCAACGGGGCTCCATGTTCACTGCGTCCGCAGCCGGACTAACCAGATCCAACCAGCGCGACTCGCGAGCCCCGGCGGTGCGCGGCAGCAATCGCACCAATGGACCGCCAGACTCAAGTGAGCGTTCGGCGAGCTGTTGGAGGAAGCCTTCGACTGAACTGACATCGGCGAACCGATGCAGTCGTTCAGTCGTCGCGCGCAGTTCAGCCACAGTCTGTGGGCCTCGCAGCCAGAGAGCGGCGAGCAGCGCAACCGCTTCGCTCGGCACTTTCAGCACGCGGCCAATGTTCTGCGAATAACGCATCACGCGGGATCCGCTTGATTCGATCACCAGGGACAACGGTTTGAGCCGTTCCATCGCGGCCTGGACGTCGATTTCCGAGGTGTTCAGCACCGGGTTGCGGTTGTTCCTCTGGTTGCAGCCCGCCGTCAACGCGTTCAACGACAGCGGATAGATGTCGGGAACCGTCCGTTCTTTTTCGACGAGCACACCAAGGATACGAGCTTCAAGCAACGACAGTTGGGGATGCAAGGCGGGGTCCACCATAAGCGATGATGTTCGGATTTTCGCTCAAGCTAGCCGCCACCACGGCCACGATCATGGCACCGGGTGTCCGGATTAGGTCAACCATCTGGTGCCACCAGCGGTTCCCCGCGAGCGTCCGTTTCGCGGAGTATGGGTGAACTCACGGACTCGGCCAGGAGCGGTCATCCAATGTTCGACGACGTAGGACTGCTCCTGGCCGAAAGACGACCGTCGGCTCCCGACCCGAAGCTGACGCTCCATGGCGGATCTCAAGTGACCGCTATGCAGCGGTTCCGGCTGGTGGCCGCGGCCGACAAATCACGCCCATTGACTGTCAGCGGTCTCCAGCCCCAACCAACTGCCCGCAGGAAACGTGAGGCGTCACCCCCTAAGTAGCCATAGCACTTTCGGTGCCCCACGTCCCGCCAAAAAAAGACCGACCGTTTCACCCACGACCTTGCAAAGTAAGACGGACTTGGCGGTATCAGCTTAGAGAGCGCCCTCCGCATTACCATCCACCGTTGCCAAGGCCGGCAGCCCAGATGGAACACGATATTTCGCTATCTGCAGACGCGAGAGCGGCTATCGTTCGACTCCCGACGACAATCCTTATAACCCGCACGTTTCTCGCCTCGATTCTAGGATCTTTTCTTTCAGGAGGACGGAATAATTTCGACCGAAGGGCAGGAAGACGTTCTTGTCTATCCGAAAGTGGCTGAGCAAGTCGGTCAACTCGTCGTCGGCAACTTCTTTGCATGGGGAGCAGGCGGCGCGGGCAACATACGCAGTCTTTGCCGAGTCCTTCAGGCCCTCGACTTTGAAAAGGCCGCGGCGCTCTTGAATGGCGCCAAAGAGCTGGAACTAAAAAGGCTTGCTTCAGAGTTTCCTGCGTATTTCTTTGGCGCGATTTCTGATTTAGATATCCGTACGAAGCCGGAACGTAAGACGAACTCGGCAAGAAGCGGTTTGCTTGATAAAAAACCTTGTGATTCGCCCTGAGTTCAAAAGTGAAACGCGTACGTTACTGTCGGCCCTGGCTAAGCACATCGGCAGACGGCCTGAGTTCGGAACCGGGGCTTATCGTCGTGGAAATGGGCTGCTACGAACTTCCGCGGCGATGGACGCTACGCGCGGGCTTGGCACAGACCACGGGGTCAGTGTCGTTGACGGCTAACAAGTGCTATGGATACCTTCGTGCCTAGGAGGGCCCTCAGGAACTCAATGTTTCTCGATCGACGCCACCTCCTTTACGAAGAAGACTGCTTATCACGTAGCGCAACCTGATGGGAGGAGTAGATGAACGACCTTGCGCTCAGGAGTTTTATGGTCGAAGCGCTTTGAGGTCGTGCCGGTCCTGCCAAAAAACATGGTGGCGCGATCTCCTTCGGCGCCTCAGCGGCCGAACGGCATGAGGAAACTCATGACATACGACCCGGCGGCCATCTGTAATCCGCTCGCGCTTGCCGGCAAGGCAGGCGGCGGCTGTCTCGCCATCCTCATGGCGAGATGTACGCCGAGCGACGCGACAATATTTTGCATGGGTGAAGCAATCGGGGAGTGTGACCGATGAAGCCTATCCTGATCGTCGCGGATCATTCGCTCGTGGCCGAGGCGACCGGCCAACTGCTTGGAGCGCTGTCCGACGAGTTCGAGGTCGTGCTCGCGGGTAGCGCCGGCGAGGCGCTGGAATGCGTGAACAGTCGTATCTGGTTCCGCATCCTGCTCGACCTCGACGTCCCTGGGGCATACGGGTTGTCCTTGGCTCGCGATATCGAGTTGCTGAACCTCGCGGAACGCTGCTGGATCGTCAGCGCGTCGGACGGGGCTGACCTTGTAAGCCACATCGCTGCGCGCGGCTTTGCTGGCTACATCGTGAAGGCAGCGCCGGTCGCCGATTTCACGGCAGCCATGCTGCAGTTCCTGTCCGGCAACGCCTCTTTCCCGAATTCGAACGCCTCTCTACAGAACCCACCGCCGTGGCTGACGCGCCGGCAACTGGACATCCTGCAGAGGGTCAGCGTCGGCGAGTCGTCCGAGGACGTCTCATGCTCGATTCAAATTACCGATCGCCACCGCCGCGCCATCCGATTCACCGAGCCGCTGTGGTCGAGCGCGTCGACGGCGTGGCAGGGCTTTCCGATGGAGCGCCACGGCGTGGGGCCGGTCGGTCGACTCAGCAACTTCTCGCTTCCCGAGGTGTTGCTCGGGGTCTGCACGACCGGCGCGGCCATCGTCGAGGTTGGAGATCGGCCCCAGACGCGTCGCACGGTGATGCGGGAGAGCAACTTCATCCTGCTCGACCGCGGCGATGCACAGCAGGCGGTCGCTTGGCGCGGCATGCGCGAAACGCTGTATGTCTGGCTGGTCGCGTCGATGATCGAACAGCTGCTCCCCGGAGTGGCCGAACGCGGCCGCCTGCACGTGCATCCGCAGTACGCGGCCTCGGACGCGCAGGTCACGCGGCTCACGATGTGCATGCATGACGAGGCGATGGACGGCTGTCCCGGCGGCGCAGCCTACGCCCAGTCGCTTTCGCTGGCATTGGCGCGCTACGTGGTGGCCCGCTTTGGATCCGGCCGGGCCGACGCGCGCAACGGCAACGTGTTTTCACGCACCAAGTCCGCGCGGCTGCAGGGATACTTGGAGGCGAATCTGGCGACCAACATGTCGCTGACCGAACTGGCAGCCCTGGTCGGCCTGAGCGCGCACCATTTCGTCCAGGTGTTCAAGAACACGTTCGACGCCACGCCGCATCAGTACATGCTGCACCTGCGCATCGAGCGCGCCAAGCGGCTGCTCGAAGGCGATTGCGCCTCGATCAGCGATGTTGGACTGTCGGTGGGGTTTTGCGATCAGAGCCACTTCACCCGGATCTTTCGGCGCCTGACCGGCCGCACGCCGACCCGGTTCCGCCGCGACGCAAGCCAGCGCCACGGCGGAACGGATCAAGGCCCCCCATAGCGTTGACAGGCACCAGGCCGCGAGCTGCCGCACGGTCCTGGCGCCATCCGCCGCCCGAGGTCGATCGCGACCGGACTTTTGCAACAACCGCAGTACTTTCTTCCTAGACCGCGGCCGCGGGCGATTCGAATACTGATTCAGCCGGGGCCCTGCGCGTCGTCGTTGCAACGCGCAGGCAGCGGGGCGCCGTCGCGCCGCGTGCCCTTCGGCAGCTTGCAAACCAACACTACGGAGACAAGACCATGACATACCGCTCTCAGGGTGCGGACCGCATCGTGCCGCCTGCGCGCATTCCCCGACTTTCGCTCATCGCCGCCTCAATGCTGGCCGCCTGCCTGGGCGCCGGCACGGCCGCCGCGCGCTCCACCGACGATGCGGCGAGCGCACTGGGCCGCCAGAACGGCCCGGTGGTGCGTACCAACGAAGGCTCGGTGCGGGGCCATGTCGTCGACGGCGTCGCGCGCTTCCTCGGCATTCCCTACGCCGCCCCGCCGGTGGGCAATCTGCGCTGGCAGCCGCCGCAGCCGGTCACGCCGTGGCGCGGCACGCTCGATGCCACCGAATTCGGCAACGTCTGCGCCCAGACCACCACCCTGGGCGCGTTCGCCGGGCCGGCGAGCGTCGACGAAGACTGCCTGTACCTCAACGTCTTCACCGTCCAGGGCAACAGCAACAACAGCAACCGCCACCGCAACAAGAGGCGCCCGGTGCTGGTGTGGATTCACGGCGGGGGCAACGTCGATGGTGTCTCCAACGACTACGACGGCAGCAAGCTGGCCACCGGCGGCCCGCTCGGCACCGACACGGTGGTGGTGACGATCAACTACCGACTGGGCCTGTTCGGCTATCTGGCTCACCCGGCGCTGATGGCCGAGAGCCAGCTCAACACAAACTACGGCATCCTGGACATCCAGGCGGTGCTGCGCTGGGTGCAGCGCAACATCGATTCGTTCGGCGGCGACCCCAACAACGTGGCGTTGGGCGGGCAGTCCGCCGGCGCAGCCGACACCGGCGCCAACATGATCTCGCCCCTGGCCGAGGGGCTGTTCCACCGCGCCATCCTGCAAAGCTCGCCGACCTCGACTTTCCCGCCGCTGTCGGTGGGACTCGCACGCGGCAACGCCTTCGCTGCGGCGGCAGGCTGCTCAGGCACCGGCTCCAACGCCGCGGCATGCCTGCGTGCACTGTCCAGCGCGCAGGTGCTGCAGTGGCAGGGCACCGCTAACGCCAACGGCCCCTACGTGACCGGCCCGATGGTCGACGGCACGATCATCCCGCTGACGCCCGAGCAGGCCTGGAGCACCGGGCGCTTTAACCGCGTGCCGGTGATGGGCGGCAATGTGCGCGACGAGGCCAACTTCGGCATCGGCATCACGGAGTACTTCAGCGGGCCGCCGCAGACACCGATGACCGCCGCGGACGTCACCCGGCTGGCCACCGCCACCTACAGCGGCGCCTCGGGACCCGCCGGCAGCGGCAACCCCTATCCGCCGGGCACGGTGGGCGCGGTGCTGGCGCACTATCCGTTGAGCGCCTACGCCAGCCCGCAGCTGACCTACAACGCGCTGTCCACCGACCCCGGCGCCTGCCGCGCGCTGCACGTGGACAGACTGCTGGCCCAATGGGTGCCGGTGTACGCCTACGAGTTCGACTACCGCAACGCGCCGTACTACTTCCCGGCCATGCCGGGTTTCGTGCCGCTGGCGGCGCACACGATCGACATCCAGTTCCTGTTTCCTCTGTGGCACGGCGGCATTCTCGGCGTTTCGCATCCGCTCAATGTCCAGGAAACGCAGCTGTCGGATCAAATGGTGGGCTTCTGGACCGACTTCGCCAACGCCGGCAACCCCAACAGCGGCGGCAATTCACCCTGGCCGCGCTTCACGACGCAATCGCCGCTGCTGCTGTCGCAGGACATCCCGCTGCGCACCTGGACGGCCGACCAGTTCTCGTCGATGCACCAGTGCGACTTCTGGAACACAGTGCTGGTTTACTGACCCGGTACTGTCGATGGGACCGAGTGCCTCGTCCAGATCAGGCGAGGCCTCGGACTCGATGCCATGGCCATTGTGGCCGGCGGGTTTTGGATACCTACATGGCCCGTCAGGTGACCGTGCCCGCTCCGGGTTCGACGCCTTGCAATACCAGGAGGCGCGCCTACGACGCAGACGCCCCGGCGTTCACCGACGACGCCGTCGATTGCATCAACGGCGTGCCTTCGCCAGCGGCGATCCGGCGTCGTGCCTCAAACCCGGCGACACACGCGGCAATCCCAAATTCCCGGCGCTGCCCGGAAGGACGGGCACCGCCAATCCGAGCATCCTGATCGCCACCGATATGTTCGCGTGGAACGTGTTTCGCTACGCACCGCCCTGCACGGCGCCGTGCGGCGCGTTCGCCTGGCGTCGACCATTGCGCTGTCGCTCGCCATCCGAAAAGTCCGACCGCTGGGTCGCGGAAGCAACCGACTTTCGGTGTTGGGCCGGAGCGGCAGCAGTCAGTCCGAAGCTGTCATCTAGGAAAATTGCGCTGACTGACAGCTCTTGGCCGAAAGCAGACATTTAAGCACTTGGCAACGCTTGTTCCACGCATTGCACCAAGTGTCTTTCGGGAGGCGTCCGCACAGAGCCACCCGCTTTAGCGATATTCGTCGTGCGCGCACATCGGCTTGCCGTCCATGCCGAGCCGCTGCGACATTCCAAGGCCTGCTCTACCGTGGCAGCACGTTGCGGCGTCGATATACACATGCAACCCACTTGATCCCGTTGGCGGGTCTTTGTCGTTCTTTTGTTCTGGCATTAACAAAAACATAGCTCACACGACAACGGCGCTCGTCCACAACATGATCGTCGATCCGTTCTCACGCCCACTCATTACTGTTGCCCCCATTTTCGATTGTCCGAATTTTAGGTGGTGTCGTGAAGGCGCTTGGAGGTGCGTGATTTGCGGATAACATCATCGCGAAAATTGCCGGATCTGCTCCAATCGCAGCTTCCTCGCGGCTAGGTCAGCCTCTTCGCATTCGATGATCGTGTCGAGATGGGGCGAGAAGCGCGTAGCGACGAACGGCTGTTTACCGGCCGCGTCCAGCAGTCTCCGGCGGTCGCTGTAACCTGCCAGCGGCTCGATGTAGCGGAGATCCTCGGTATCCAGCAGCTCGCTGCGTCTCACCAACTCGTCGCCATGGTGGTGGCGAGCCAGCGTTGCTGCTTCTGATCGCACGCTTTCCGCGGCGAGCCGAGCTTCCCTTTCCCAGCGCGCTTCAAGCCCGCAACCGTCTGTGATGACGGAGGAGATGGTCAGCATGCTCACTGCCCAACAAGCCCGCAGGAACCAGCTCTGCCTGCGGTCCTACTGGCGCCACTTCGCATCTGCAACAGTTGTTAGTTCAGCGGCGGACATAAAATCTGTTC
>JBDTFI010000078.1:0-6187 GCA_039938035.1 Acetobacteraceae bacterium
ATCATCTGCGCGCTGCGGACGCGATAGGTGCCGAAATGCGACCAGTAGACCGGGATACGCTCGCGCAGCGGCCCGCCGAACAGCGCTGAGACCGGCACGCCGTACGCCTTGCCGGTGATGTCGAGCAACGCGTTCTCGATCGCCGCGATCGCCTGCTGGTTGATGCCGCCGCGCGACTGGCGCGTGAGCACGTGCAGATGCTGCGTCACCTGCTCGAACCGGCGCGGGTCACGCCCGATCAGCAGGGGCGCGAGCTTCTCGACCACGTCGGCGAGCCCGGCCGAGCCGAAGCTCTCGTTGAACTCCGACCAGCCGACGATGCCGTCGGCGGTGCTGATCTTGAGGTAGGAGAACATCCGCCAGCCGGCATCCGCCCGCAGCGTCTCGACGCGCTCGATCTTCATGCGTCTATTCCTTCACGGCGCCGGTCATGCTGGAGACGTAGTACTCAACGAACAGCGAATAGAACAGCGCCACCGGGATCGAGCCGAGCAGCGCGCCGGCCATCAGCGAGCCCCATTGGTAGACGTCGCCCGTCACTAGTTCGGTCAGAATCGCCACCGGCACCGTCTTGTTCCCGGTCGATTGGATGAAGGCGAGCGCGTAGATGAACTCGTTCCACGACAAGGTGAACGCGAAGATGCCGGCCGAGATCAGGCCGGGGACCGCCAGCGGCAAGGTGATCCGGCGCAGGATCTGCAAGCGCGAGGCGCCGTCGATCAGCGCGCATTCCTCCAACTCGTACGGGATCGACTTGAAGTAGCCGATCAGCAGCCAGGTGCAGAACGGCACAAGGAACGTCGGATACGTCAGGATCAGCGCGATCGGGCTGTCGAACAGGCCGAACTGGAAGATCAGCGTCGCCAGCGGGATGAACAGGATGGTCGGCGGCACAAGGTAGGCGAGATAGACCGCGAGACCCACGTGCTGGGCCCCCTTGAAGCGCAGCCGCTCGATCGCGTAGGCGGCGAGCACGCTCGCCCCAACCGACAGGATCGTGGCGGCCACCGCGACGCCCATCGTGATCATCAGCCAGCGCGGATACTGGGTGTCGAACAGCAGCTTGCGGATGTTCTCAAGCGTCGGCGAATGGACCCAGAACGGACTGTACTTCTTGTAGTCGTACATCTCCGAGTCAGGCTTTATCGCCGTGATCGTCATCCAGTAGAACGGGAACAGCAGGACGATCGTGAACAGCGCCAGCGGCAGATAGACCGTCACCATCCGCCGGGCGCGCGAATCCCATGACAGCAGCTCCGGGAGGTCCGTCGTGCGCCCGGGAATCGCGGTGCCGGCCGGATCGCTCGTGGTCGCGTCAGTCATTGGCTTCGCCCTGCATCCACTTGCGCCGGCCGAGGCCAAAGAAACTCAACAGCGTCGCCGCGACCAGGAACGGGATCATGGCGACCGCGATCGCCGCGCCCTCCCCCAGTTGGGAGCCGGGGATGGCGCGCTGGAACGCCAATGTCGCCATCAGATGCGTGGTGTTGAACGGCCCGCCCCTTGTGATCGCGTAGACCAACTGGAAGTCGGAGAAGGTGAACAGCACCGACAGCGTCAGCACCACGGCGAGGATGGGCATCAGCAGCGGGACGGTGATGCGCCGGAATCGCTGCCAACTGGAAGCGCCGTCGAGCAGCGCGGCCTCGTAGAGCGACGGCGAGATGGTCTGTAGCCCGGCCAGCAGCGTGATCGCGACGAACGGAATGCCGCGCCAGAGATTCGCGACCACCAGCGACCAGCGCGCGTGCCACGGCGTGCCGAGGAAGTCGATATACTGGCTACGGACGTGCAGCACGTTCACCAGTACGTACGAGATGATGGAGAATTGCGGATCGTAGATCCACCACCACGCGATCGCCGACAGCACGGTGGGCACGATCCAGGGCAGCAGCAGGATCGCGCGCATGAACGCCTTGAACGGGATATGCTCGTTCAGCAACAGCGCCAGCCACAGGCCGAGCGCGAATTTCCCGATCGTCGCGGTGGCGGTGTAGAAGATGGTGTTCGTCACCGACATCCAGAACACCGAATCGTGGGCGAGCGAGATGAAGTTGTCGATGCCGATCCAGTGGCCCGGGTTGCCGATCGTCGCGTCGGTCATCGACAGCCACAGCCCGAGGCCGAGCGGATAGGTCAGGAAGACCAGCAGGAACCCCGCCGTGGGAAGCAGGCAGAGCGTCACGAGGAACGGCTTGTAGTCAAATAGCCGGGTGACCCAGCCATCCCGGCTCGGCCTGAAGGTCATCGTCTGAACGGTAGCGTCCATGCTGCTCCACGGGAGTTTGATCCCGCCCTCGGGGGCGAGAGCCGCCTCGGCGGCTCCCGCGGGGTTGCCGATCAGGTCTTGTAGTAACGCTCGGCTTGCTTCTGTGCCAGTTTGGCCGCCGCCTCGGGCGTGGTGTTGCCGGTCGCGACGGAGGCGAACATGTCGACGATGGTGTAGTTGGCGACGACGGTACTCGCCGCCGGGCTGATCGGCCCGGAGTAGCCGTCATAGTAGATGCTGTCCATCGCCAGGGCGTACGGCTTGAGCCGGGGGTTGCTGTCCCAGAACTTCATCTGGGTGTACGCCTTCAGCGGCTGCGCCCAGTAGCCGAGGCACTTTTCCAGCCATACCCCGTACTGCGGCGCCTCCATCATGAAGCGCAGATACTCCTTCGCCGCGTTCGGGTATTTGCTGTGCTTGAACAGCATGGCGTTCAGGACCGCCGCCGATGCCGGCGTGGCCTTGGCCATCCCGCGCGGGTTGGCCTGGGTCATGGTGTCCTCGGCGGCTTCCCGCAGCTTCGGGTCCGGCGAGTTGGCGATCACGTAGTAGATCGAGATGCCGTTGAAGGTCAGGCCGATCTCGCCCGCCGCGTAGGCCTTGTTATTGCCAGAGTCGTTCCACGCGACGGTGCCCGGGATCATCGTCTTGTACAGCTCGGCGACATATTTGAGCGCGTCGATCGTCGGCTTCGAGTCGAGCGTCACCTTGCCGTTCTCGTCCACCGTCGCGCCGCCGTGCGCCCACAGCGCCCAGTCACAGAAGCCGTTGGCGTCGCCGACCGCATGGCCGATCGAGAAGCCACACGGGTGGCCGATCTTCTTCAGTTTCTGGCAAAGCGTCAGGAAGCCCTCAAGGTCGTCCGGGATGGTATCGTAGCCGGCTTCCTTGACCCACGATTTGCGGTACACCGTCGGACCGGTGCCGCCGCCCATCGGCAGCGCGATCCAGTCGTTGCTCTTCCACTTGCGCCCATACAGCAGCGCGAGATCGTACCAGCCACCGTACTTCTTGCCGAGATACTCGGCCAGATCGGTCATCGGCACCAGCTTGTCGACGTAGATGAACGGCGTGATGCCGAACCCGACGACGATGTCGGGGCCGGCGCCGGTATTGGCGATGACCGCGGTCTGCGGCGCCAGATCCTCCCAGCTGATGTAGTTGGTGGTGACCTTGACGCCTGTCTTCTCGGTGAAGTTCTTGGTGTTGATGTCCCAATACATCTGGTCCGGGTCGATGAACTTGGCGGGACGCAGGAGGTGCAGTTCGGCGCCCTTCTCGATCTTGTAGTCGGGCGGCGTCACATCCGCCGTCGGGACGTCGGACGGCCCCGCTTGCGCGCGCGCGCCGATGATCGGGACCGCGGACGCCCCCAGCGCCGCGGCGCCGAGAACCAGCGAGTCACGCCGTGTAATGATCCCTGCCATGTGCGTTTTTCCTCCTTTTATTCAGGCGTTCAGTCGTTGCCCCGTGCCGGCATCGAACAGATGCACCAGGGACGGATCGGCCGCCACCCGGATTGTCTCCCCGGGCCGCGCGGCGACGCGCTCGCGGAACGCGCAGATGATCGGCGTGCCGGCGTACTCCGCCATCACCTGCGTCTCCGATCCGGTCGGTTCGATGACGTGGACCTTGGCGGGAAGGCCCTCGCTGCTGAGCTGGAAATGTTCAGGGCGGATGCCGTAGACGGCGGGCCGCCCATCCGATCCGTTCCGCGCGCGCCCCGACGGCAACGGCAACGACGCGCCGTCCTCGGCACGGAACGCCCCGCCCTCGATCCGTCCGCGCAGGAAGTTCATCGCCGGCGAGCCGATGAAGCCGGCGACGAACAGGTTGTTGGGATGATCATAGAGGTCGAGCGGCGCGCCGGCCTGCTCCACGTTCCCGCTGTTCATCACCACGATCTCGTCGGCCATCGTCATGGCCTCGATCTGGTCATGCGTCACGTACACGGTGGTGGTGGCCAGCCGCTGGTGCAACTCCTTGATCTCGGCCCGCATCTGCACGCGCAGCTTGGCGTCGAGGTTGGACAGCGGCTCGTCGAACAGGAACACCTGCGGGTCGCGCACGATCGCCCGGCCCATGGCGACGCGCTGGCGCTGCCCGCCCGAGAGCTGGCGGGGAAAGCGGTTGAGATACGGGGCCAGGCCCAGAATCTCCGCCGCCCGGTTCACCTTCTGCTCGATCATCGCCTTTGGCGCCTTGGCCAAGTCGAGCGAGAACGCCATGTTGTCATGCACCGTCATGTGCGGATAGAGCGCGTAGTTCTGGAACACCATGGCGATGTCGCGCTGCTTGGGGGCGACGTTGTTCACCACCCGCCCGCCGATCGCGATCTCGCCGGCGGTGATGTTCTCCAGCCCCGCGATCATGCGCAGCAAGGTTGACTTGCCGCAGCCGGACGGCCCGACGAGGATGACGAAGGCGCCGTCTGCGATCTCCACATTGACGCCGTGGAGTACTTCGGTCGTGCCGAAGGCCTTGCGGACGTTACGGATGCTGACGTTGGCCATTGGTGGACGTGACCTCTGCGGTTGTTTATTGTTTCACCCCTCCCCCTACCCCCTCGCGCAAGGGTAGGGGGAGGGGCTGTCCTCAGAACTTCGACACCCGCGTCTCCTTCGCCGTGATGAACTCCAGCAGCGCCGGCTTGCCGGCCTGGGTCTGCTCGATGCCGCGCTTGATCGCCGCCTGGATCTGGGCGGGATCGGTCACGCGCTCCCCATAGCCGCCGAACGCCTTCGCCATGTCGGCGTAGTTGCCCGAGATATCCGTCGAGCGGTATTTCTTCGTCGAGACCGGCATCACCTTCAGCTCGATTGCCATGCTGAAATTGTTCAGCAGGATCGACAGGATGGGGATGCGCTCGCGCACCGCCGTCTCGAAATCCATCCCGGTGAAGCCGATCGCAGCGTCGCCCCACAGATTGATGCAGAGCTTCTCCGGCTTCGCGAGCTTGGCGCCCATCGCGAGGCCGAGACCCATGCCGAGCTGCGTGGTCTTGCCCCAGCCGATATACGACATCGGTTCGGTCGAGACCCAGAACGGCGAAATCTGATCGCGCGGGCTGCCGGCGTCGTGGGTGATGATGGTGTTCGCCGGATCGACCGCGTGCATCAGCTCCCAGATCACCCGGTACGGGTTGAGCGGCGATTCGTTCGAGGTGAGCAGCGGGCGCCATTCGGCCATCCACGCCTCGCGGATTTCGGTGATCTCGCGCACCACCGCCGAACTGTCGCGCGGCGACTTGATGGTCTGGCCCAGTTCGGCCAGCAGCGCATCGAGGGTCAACGCCGAATCACCCACGAGGCCGACGATGATCGGCAGATCCTTGTTCAGATGGTTGGGATCGTTGGTGTTGTGGATGATTTTCTTGCCCTTCGGGAACTTGATGCCGAAGTTGGTCTCGGTGAACGAGCAGCCGATGCCGATGATGAGGTCGGCGTTGGCGATGAAGTGATGCACCGGCTTGGGCACCGCGTTGCCGCCCGAGCCGAGCGAGAGCGGGTGGTTCTCCGGGAACGAACTCTTGCCGCCGAGGCTGGTGGTCACCGGCGCGCCGAGCAACTCGGCGAATTGCTTGAGTTGCGGCCACGCTTCGGCCCACTGGACGCCCGTTCCGGCGTAGATCACCGGGCGCTTGGCCGCCAGGATCGCCTGCGCGGCGCGCTTCACGTCGGCGGGGTCGGGCGCCGAGCGCGCCTTGATCGTCGGCGTATACTCGAAATCGCCGACCTCCTCGTTCCACATATCGCTCGGGACCTCGACCAGGCAGGGGCCGGAGCGGCCGTTCTTCAGTCGGGAGAAGGCGCGGCGCATCATGTTCGGGACTTCCGCCGGCACCACCACCCACTCGGCCGACTTGGTGACGCCGCGCATCTCGCGCACCGCGCTGTAGTTCGGGTCGATCCCGGCGAT
>JBDTFI010000079.1:0-4706 GCA_039938035.1 Acetobacteraceae bacterium
GGCCGACATTCCGCTGCACCAGCAGGTGATCGTGTGGGCGACGAAGAAGAACGTCGATGTCGCCCAGCAGGCCGACAACAACTTCCAGTATCGCTTCATCGAGATGAAGTAGGCCGGCGCCGTCACGCGCGGTCTCCCGGGCGCAGATCCGGGGGACCGCCGTTGGCCGGTTGGAGCAACGGCCTGTACCGTTATGGTTGGACACGGAGCCGAGCGATGACTGATCCCATGTCCCGCCCCCTCACGCTGTTCGACAAGATCTGGAATGCCCACGCGATCCTTACTCGCGAGGACGGCACAGCGTTGCTGTGGATCGATCGGCATCTTGTCCACGAAGGCAGCTTCCACGCCTTCGACATAATCGCCCGTGACGGGCGCGGGGTGCGCCGGCCCGACCTGACGTTCGGGGTCGCCGATCATTATGTGCCGAGTACCACGGGCCCGATCGGCGACGCCGAGGCGGCCGGGCTGGTGGCCGGGATCGAGGCGAACGCGGCACGGCACGGCTTCGATCTGATGGGCCCAGGCGATCCCCGCCAGGGGATCGTGCATGTCGTCGGGCCCGAACAGGGGATCACCCTGCCCGGCCTTACGCTCGTCTGCGGCGACAGCCACACCTCCACGCACGGCGCGTTCGGCGCGCTGGCGTTCGGCATCGGGGCGAGCGAGGTCGCGCATGTGCTGGCGACGCAGACGCTGTGGCAACGCAAGCCCAGCGCGCTGCGCGTCGGCGTGGACGGCGCACTCGGCGCGCATGTCGCGGCCAAGGATCTGATCCTCGCGATCATCGCCGCGATCGGTGCTTCGGGCGCGGTCGGGCATGTCATCGAATACGCCGGCTCCGCGATCCGCGCGCTGTCGATGGACGGGCGGATGACGTTGTGCAACATGTCGATCGAGGCGGGCGGACGCGCCGGTCTGGTCGCGCCCGATGACACGACGTTTGCTTATGTGGAGGGGCGTCCCCGGGCGCCGAAGGGTGCGGATTTCGTCACCGCCGTCGCGGCGTGGCGGCGTCTGCCGAGCGATGCGGGCGCCGTGTTCGATCGCGAGGTAACGCTCGATGCCGCGGCGATCGCACCCACCGTCACCTGGGGCAACACGCTCGACACCGCGCTGGCGGTGACGGGGCGCGTGCCCGACCCGGACGCGGCGCATGACGCGCCGGCGCGCGGGCGGATCGCGGCACAGATCGCTTATATGGGGCTGACGCCGAACGCCGCGCTCGACGGCATTCCGGTCGATCGCGTGTTCATCGGCAGCTGCACCAACGGACGGATCGAGGATTTGCGCGCCGCCGCCGCCGTCCTGCGCGGCCGGCGCGCGACGGTGCCGGGATTGGTCGTCGCCGGCTCGGTTCCCGTGCAACGAGCGGCGGAGGCCGAGGGGCTGGACCGGGTGTTCACCGATGCGGGCCTGCGCTGGGGCGAACCGGGCTGTTCGATGTGCACCGGGATGAATGGCGATACCGTCGCCCCCGGCGAACGCTGCGCCTCCACGTCGAACCGTAATTTCGTGGGCCGCCAGGGACCGGGTTCGCGCACGCATCTGATGTCGCCGGCGATGGCGGCGGCGGCGGCGGTGGCCGGGGCGATCACCGACGTCCGAAGGTTCGCGCCGTGACGCCGTTCACCGCGCTGCGCGCGCCGGCCGCCGTGCTGGATCGGGCCAATATCGACACCGACCAGATCATTCCTGCCCGTTTCCTGCGAAAGCCGCGTGGGCCCGGCTATAACCAGTTCCTGTTTCATGACGTGCGCGCGGCGGAATCCGGCTTTCCGCTTGGGCCGTCGGACAACCCGGCCATCCTGATCGCGGGTGCCAATTTCGGCTGCGGTTCGTCACGCGAGGGCGCGGTGTACGCGCTCGCCGATGCCGGGGTGCGTTGCGTGATCGCGCCTTCCTTCGGCGACATCTTCGCCGCCAACGCGGCGAAGAATGGGTTGCTGACGATCGTCCTGACGCCGGCGGAGATCGGGGCGCTCATCGAGGCGGTCCGGCAGGGTGCCGAACTGTCGGTCGATCTGCCGCGCGAGCACGTGCGCCCTGACAACGGGACCGCGATCCGCTTCGCGATCGATGCCTTCCGCAAGACATGCCTGGTCGAGGGGCTGGACGATATCGGGCTGACGCTTGCCCACGCCGGGGAGATTGCGGCGTTCGAGGCGCGCGATCGCGCGGCCCGGGCATGGGCGGCGCCGGGCTCGCCGCCCACGCTCAATTCGCGGAGCTGACGAACACCTGCCTGCTCGCGTAGGACAGCCAGACGTGATGCCTGGCGAACCAGTCGGCGCCGAGGATCATGTCCACGATCGGGAAGACGTGCAGGTTCGAGCCCAGCACGGGGACGTCGAGCGTCGTCTGATCACCGACCCGAAGGCTGGACAGGCGCAGCGGGCCGACCGGGCGGGAGCGGGTGCCGACGCCGCGCGCTGACAGCGCCGACGCGCCGGGGACGAGGCCGAGCCGGACCATGCCGGGGGCGGCGATCAGGGTCTCGCTCGCCCCGGTATCGAGCAAGGCGCGCATGAGCGTGCCGTTCGCCCGCACCATCAGGACCAGCGCGTCGCCATACGCCGCCACAGCGGGGATCGCGTCGTAGGCGCCGCTCCAGACGCCTGTCTGGGGCAGGAAGCGCGCGGCACAGCCTTGCACCCGCCAGAGCGCCATCGTGTGCGCGCCGACATCGAGGGCGACGTCGAAGGCGCTGAGGAAGTCGCGCCCGAGCAGGCCGTCGATGACCCGGCCGCCCGCCTCTGGGGCGCCGAGGGCGGCAACCGGCAGCATCGAGTCCCGTGCGGCGTCGCGATGGTGCAGCGCCACCCCGGCGAGGGTGAGGCTGGTGGTATCGGCGACGCTGCGCCGATCAATGCCGCCGATGCCGCCGATCGTGCTGCCGACCCAGCGGTCGCGCGCGAGGCCAAGCCGATGCACCGCGTCGGGCGTGACAATGGAACGGCCGGCGCCGGTGTCGAGCTGGAAGGTCGCCGGGCGCGAGTTGACCGCGAGATCGACCAGGATACGGCCATTTATCAGCGTGAGGGGAACCGTCGCGAGCGGCCTCATCTCGCACGCGCCGGCGCGGCCGGCGAGGCATGCGGTAAGCAGGAACGCCGAAGCGAGCATCCGGATGACGCGGGTCATGGGCGGATCATAGTGACCGGCTCGTCAGGATTGTCGCGTTGACTACCGACGGCGAACCTGTAGGACTTCACGCTGACGCGAGCGGAATGGGTTCGCGCCACGCGCTTTGGCCGATGGCAAGGGGGCCAGATGGCAGGGGCCGATCCTGATCGGTTGCCGGGCGGCCGGGACGCAGCAGCAGCACGCGGTCTGATTGGTGGATCGTGGTCGCTCCGAGCATGGCTCGTGCTGCTTGTCCTCGCGACGACGGCACCGCTCGCGGCGTACGGGATGTACCATGCGATCAGCGGCTACTTCCAGCAACGCGCCGCCCTGATCGGGAATACCCAGGCGCTTGCACGCGGCATCGCGCAGCTGACGGCGCGGGAGCTGGACCGCGACGTGCTCAATCTGGAAATCCTGGCGACGACGCCGACGCTCCAGGCGGGCAATTATGCCGCCTTCGCGCCCCAGGCGCGGGAATTCCTGGCGGGTTCCGACCCTGGCGGCGCGATCGCGGTCTTCGATGTGGACGGGCAGACATTGTCGACAACCGGCGGGGAAGGACCTCGGCGGCCGAACCCGGACACCAGTGCGCGGGTGTTCGCGACCGCCGCTCCGGTGGTGTCGGACCTCGATGCCGGCCAGGCTCGGATGCGGAGGATGACCATCGACGTCCCGGTCATGCGCGACGAGCGGGTCGTGGCGGACCTCGTGCTCCACCTGCCGCTCATGCGGATGCAGGCGATCGTCATGGCGGAGCGCCTGCCGCGTGGCTGGCGTTCCGCCATTCTCGACGGATCGGGACGGGTGGTCGCGCACTCCCTCGGCGCCGACGCGGTGGTGGGAGCGTCGCCAAGCCTGGCGATCCAGCGATGGCTGTCCTCCGGCGCGGCGGACGGGACGGTCGATATCGCCTTCCACGACGGCACCGCGGCGACGGCGATGATCGAGCGCACGGCTCGGTTCGGCTGGAGCGCCGCGGTCGCCGTTCCGCGGGCGCAGATCTTCGCGTCATTGCGCGATACGGTGGGCGAGATGGTAACGGTGGGCGCGCTGGCGCTGGCGCTGTCGCTCGGGTTCGCCATGCTCATCGCGCGCCGGCTGGCCCGCCCGGTGACCACGCTCGCCCGCCTCGCCGTCGCGCTCGATGGCGACGAGTTGCCGCGAGCCCATGAGCCCGGTCTGCGGGAGGCCGATGCGGTGGCGCGCGTGCTCCAGGACGCGGTGCGCCGTCGGCGCCTCGCGGAGGACAGCGCGAAGGACGCGGAGTTGCGTGCCACGCGGCTGATCGAGGCGGTGCCCTGCGGCCTGATCGGCTTCGACCCCGAGGGCAACTGGTCGTTTGTCAACCGCGCGACGTGCGATCTGCTGGCGCGCTCGGCCGCCGAATTGCTGGGGTTCAGCGTGCGTTCGCCCGAGCTTGGCGTGCGCGCGGCGGACGGCGCGCCGATCCCACCCGAGGAACGGGCCTCGGCGCGGGCGCTGCGCGGCGAGGTGGTGCGCGACCTCGAAGTGTCGATGCGCCGGGGCACCGGCGGCCGCATCGCGCTGCTGTTGAGCGCGGTGCCGTTGCGCGATCG
>JBDTFI010000080.1:0-8842 GCA_039938035.1 Acetobacteraceae bacterium
TGTCGGCACATCCGGTCAGCACGCGCCTCGCGCTCACCGGCACGATGGTGGTCGCGCGCGACATCGCCCACGCCAGGCTCAAGGAAATCCTCGACAACGGCGGCGGACTGCCCGCCTACATGAAGGATCACCCGGTCTATTACGCCGGCCCCGCCAAGACGCCCGAGGGCTATGCGACCGGCAGCTTCGGTCCGACCACGGCGGGACGCATGGACAGCTACGTGGCGGAGTTCCAGAAGCAGGGCGCCTCGTTGATCATGCTCGCCAAGGGCAACCGCTCCCGCGCGGTGCGCGAGGCGTGCAAGGCGAATGGCGGCTTCTATCTCGGCAGCGTCGGCGGCGCCGCGGCAAAGCTCGCGCGCGACTGCATCCGCAAAGTCGAGGTGCTGGACTACCCCGAGAACGGCATGGAGGCGGTCTGGCGCATCGAGGTTGAGAACTTCCCCGCGTTCATCATCATCGACGACAAGGGCAACGATTTCTACGAGGGGCTGGGCTGATGCGTTTCGCCATCGACCGCATCGACCATCTGGTCCTGAACGTCCGCGACGTGGACAAGACCGCCGCCTGGTACGAAGGCGTCCTGGGAATGCGCCGCGAAACCTTCGGTGAGGATCAGCGCACGGCCCTGCTGTTCGGCGGCCAGAAGCTCAATCTCCGCCCGATTTCGGCCGATCCCGGTGTGTGGGTCACCGGCGCCAACGACGCCCCAGGCTCGGCCGATCTGTGCTTCATCACGGCCATCGCGCCCGAGGACGTCATCGCCCATCTGCGCGTCTGCGGGATCTCCATCGTCGCCGGCCCGGTCGCCCGCGCCGGCGCGCTGGGGCCGATGCGTTCGGTCTATTGCCGCGACCCCGACGGCAACCTCGTCGAGATCGCGACCTACCTGACGGCGTGATGGAACGCCGGATCGGCTGGCCGGCGCTGGTCGGCTTCCTGACGCTGATCCCGCTCGCCAATTGGATGATTGGGAACGTCGGCACCGTCTGCCCGCCGGGTGGACCCTGCCTCGTTCCCGTAGCACCTGGGCTGATGGCGCCGTCCGGCGTGGTGACGGTCGGCGCGGCGCTGGTGCTGCGCGACGTGGTGCAGCGCTGCCTTGGCGTGCGCTGGGGCCTGGCCGCCATCGTCGGCGGCACCGCGCTATCGGCCCTCGTCGCGCCCGCCTCCCTCGTCGCTGCCTCCGGCACCGCGTTTCTGCTGAGCGAACTGGCCGACTTCGCGATCTACACGCCTTTGCAGCGACGACGACTGGTGCTGGCGGTTGTGGCCTCCGCCGTGGCGGGTCTATGCGTGGATTCGGTCGTCTTCCTGATGCTCGCATTCGGCAGCCTGCAGTTCCTCGGCGGCCAGATCGTCGGGAAGCTGTGGGCGGTACTGGTCAGCGTGCCGTTCATCCGCTTGCTGCGACGGGTGGCACCGACGCCGGCGTGACTCAGAGCATGGCGCCGAGGCGGGCCATCCATCCGGGCTTTGGTTCGTGCAGCAGGCGCCGCAGGTCGTCGGCTGTGCCGGCGATGTCGGGGCTCGTCGTCGAGAGCGAGGCGATCAGCAGCCTGGCGCTGCCGTCGCGGCCGAACACGTAGATCGCCGAGGAATGGGTGACCTCGTACGGATGCGTCTTGGCTGCGGGCGCCACCGAATAAGCAAGGCGATAGCGCCGCGCGATCCGCGCGATCCGGTCCGCGTCTCCCCGCAATCCCACGAAGTCGGACGAGAACGCCGCCGTGTACTGCTTCAACAACGCCAGCGTGTCGCGGTCGGGATCGACGGTGACGAACAGCAGCCGGATATCGGCGGCGTCCTTGCCCAGACGCTGAAAGACCTCGCCGACGCGCTGCAGGGTCAAAGGACACACGTCAGGGCATTGCGTGTAGCCGAGGTACAGCAGCACGAGCTTGCCACGAAAATTCGCCGCTGTGACAGGCTTGCCGGTGGTCGCATCCGTCATGTCGAACGACAGCGCCGGGGCGTACCCCGCGACGTCGACATTATGCCACGGCGCCCCCAGCGCCGGCTGCACGCAGGTCAGCGGTGCAGCGAATGCGAGCATGGTCAGCAGCGCGCGACGGTGGATGCGAGGCGATGGCGTCATAATGCCTGCCGGCTCCTTACGGATTTGACCATTGCGGGCGGATGACCTGGACGCTAACGTTTCATCAATCGCGACGAGGGGGCAGATCGATGTGTCCCACCATGTCTCGTATCCGCACGCTGCTGGCCGCCGCCACCTGTGTCTTCACGATCGCGGGAACCGGCAGCGCCATTGCCGGGATCTATTCCACCCCCACGCTGCCCCCGCCTGGGGCCGTCTATGCGACGACGGGCGGCGCTGGCTGCTTCAATTTTTTCAACGTCTGCGTCACGCCGGGCGCGCTGCGCGACATCGTGCCGACCTCCTCGAATATTGATATATCCGGCCAGGACATCGTGGCCAACGCCGTGTTCACGACGGCCCTTACCGATCTGGCCGGCCATCCGCTGGGCGCGTTCGTGCTGGCCGGCACGTTCGAGGAACTCGTGCTCAGGCGCACGAGCCCGACGGAGTTGGGCAATTTTACGACCGACCTCCTCAACCTCGATCTCACCGGCTCGCTGGCCGGGCACACTGTCACGCTCGGGCTGGACGACAGCCATCCGTCGACCGGCGATACCTCCGTCGAGCCAGCTGGAGGCTCCAGCAAGGAATTCCTTATCAACAGCTTCTTCGACATCTTCGTCGAACTGTCGATCGATACGAACCCGCCGATCACCACCACGCGCGGGCCGCTGCGTCTGACACTGGTGCCGGAGCCGACAACACTCGCGCTGCTGGGCTTGCCGCTGATCGGACTGATCGGGTTGCGCCGTCGCAGCTGACGCAGGGCGCGAACCCGGCAGCTTGACGCGGCATCGGGCGCCCCCCTTCTCATGGCCCTCTGCCTCGAGGAGCCTGCCATGACGTCCTCCCCGGCCACCCCGATGCCGCCCGCGTCGCAGCATGGGACCATGCCCGCCCCGATTCCCCGCCAAGCAATCGGAGTCTCCGCCTCCGGGCTTGCCGCAACCGGAGCGCTGGCGCTTGGTGCCCTCGCCTTGGGCGCGGTGGCGTTGGGCACGCTCGCCATCGGACGGTTGGCTATCGGCGAACTGGTGTTGCGAAGCGGCCACGCGAAGCGCCTGACTATCGACGATCTCACCGTCGTCCGCCTCCGCGTGGTGGAGATTTTAGCACCCGAATCCAACGTGCTTCGACCGGTCGTGCGCAACCCGCCGCAGTCCTTCTTCCGTCGTCGAAACCGGCGGTAATGGTCAGCGCGTAGAGGTCACGCTCGCGACTCGCGCGACCGCCAGCCCGCCTTCCCGGCGGGCTCGGTCAGGCGGCGGGTCATGTTGAGCGCCCCGGCGGCCGCCACCACCAGCGCCGCCAGCCAGCAGAACCGCGACTCGTAACCGCCGAGGCCGACCAGGCCGAGGAACAGCACGGTGACGCCGACCATCCCGCCGCCCCTGCCACGTTGCCCCGCGATGACACCGAGCGCCAGGAACACCGCGAACAGCGCGATCGCGGCGGCGCGCACCAGATCGAACGCTTGCGCGGCGAAGAAGCCCACCCAGGTCTCGAACGCCCACACGGCATGGTCCAGACCCGCGATCGTCGCCATGATAAAGCGGCCCGGTCCGCTCACGTAAACCACGGCGGCGAGCAGGATGCCGCCTAGCCAGACCAGCGCGACTGTGTTTCGGCGCACGACACCCTCACATCCTTGAACCCGCTATCTGGCCCCGGTCCGGGGCTTTTGCCAGCCCATGCTCTCGCCTACACCGGCGCCGATGGACCTCGCCGCGTTTGACTTCCCGCTCCCGCCTGACTGCATCGCCCAGCATCCCGCCCGTCCCCGCGACGCGGCGCGGCTGCTGGCGATCGGCGAGCGTTTTCAGGACCGCGTGGTGCGCGACCTGCCGCGCCTGCTGCGCCCCGGCGACATCCTGGTCGCCAACGATACAAGGGTGATCCCGGCCCAGCTCGCCGCGAGGCGCGGCGGGGCGCGTATCGGCATCACGCTCGATCGCCCGCTCGCAAACGGCACCTGGCACGCGTTGGCGCGCAACGCGCGCCGGCTGCGTGAAGGCGACGTGCTGGGGTTCGACGGTGCCCCCGATCTTCGTGCGACGGTGCGCGCGCGCGACGCGGATGGCGGGGTGGCGCTGGCGTTCAACCACACCGGCGCCGATTTCGCCGCCGCCCTGCACCAGGCCGGCGCCCTCGCCTTGCCGCCCTACATCGCCCGCCCCGCCGGGCCGAGCGAACAGGACGCGCGCGACTACCAGACCATCTTCGCCAAGCATTCCGGCGCCGTCGCCGCCCCCACCGCCGGCCTGCACTTCACGCAACCCCTGCTCGACGCGATCGACGCACGCGGCGTTCACCGCGTCACCATCACGCTGCATGTCGGCGCCGGCACCTTCCTGCCGGTCCGCACGGACGATGTCGCCGCCCATCGGATGCACCCCGAGCGCGGCGCGATCACCGAGGCAGCGGCCGCGACGATCAACGACGCGCGCGCCGGCGGCGGGCGCGTCGTCGCGGTCGGGACGACCTCGCTGCGCCTGCTCGAATCCGCCGCCGCCCCGGACGGCACGCTGCGCGCCTTCGCCGGTGAAACCGACCTGTTCATCCTGCCCGGCCATCGCTTTCGCATCGTCGATCTGCTGATGACCAACTTCCACTTGCCGCGCTCCACTTTGTTCATGCTTGTCTGCGCCTTCGCCGGGGCCGGGCGGATGCGCGCTGCCTACGCCCATGCGATCGCGACAGGGTATCGGTTCTACTCCTACGGCGACGCCTGTTTGCTGGACCGGGCGGCATGAGTTTCGCCTTTTCGCTCGACGCCACCGATGGACGCGCCCGCGCCGGGGTGATGCAAACCGCGCATGGTACGGTGCAAACCCCCGTTTTCATGCCGGTCGGGACCGCCGGGACGGTGAAGGCGATGACCGCCGACGCGGTACGCCAGACCGGCGCGCCCATCGTGCTCGCCAACACCTACCATCTCATGCTCCGCCCCGGCGCGGAGCGGGTCGCGCGACTGGGTGGCCTGCACCGGATGATGGACTGGCCCGGCCCGATCCTGACCGATTCTGGCGGGTTTCAGGTCATGTCACTCGCCAAACTGCGCCGGATCGACGAAGACGGCGTCACCTTCCGCTCCCATATCGACGGCAGCGCGCACCGCCTGACCCCCGAACGCTCGATCGACATTCAGCGCGACCTCGACACCACGATCAGCATGGTGCTCGACGAATGCACCCCGTTCCCGGCCACGCGCGACGAGGTGCGCGCCTCGATGGAACTGTCCCTCCGCTGGGCCGCCCGCTCCAAGGCGGCGTTCACCCAGCGCCCCGGCTACGCCCTGTTCGGCATCGTCCAGGGCGGCGTCCATCCCGACCTGCGCGCCGCCTCCGCCGCCGTCCTCGCCGGGATCGGCTTCGACGGCACCGCAATCGGCGGCCTCGCGGTCGGGGAGGGTCAAGCGGCGATGTTCGCGGTACTCGACGCGACGGAGCCCGCCTTGGCCGCCGAGCGCCCGCGCTACCTGATGGGCGTCGGCACTCCCGACGACATCCTGGGCGCCGTCGCGCGCGGCATCGACATGTTCGACTGCGTCATCCCCACCCGCGCCGGGCGCACCGCGCGCGCCTACACACGCCGTGGCATCCTGAACCTGCGCAACGCCCGTTTCGCCGACGACGACGGCCCGCTCGACGAGGGTTGCGCCTGCCCGGGATGCACAAGGCACGCGCGCGCCTACCTTCATCACCTGTTCAAGGCGAACGAGATGCTGGGGCCGATGCTGCTGACGTGGCACAACCTGACCTACTACCAGGACCTGACGGCGGGCTTGCGCACCGCCATCGTCGCCGGGCGCCTCGACACCCACGCCGCCGCCGTCCGCGCCGCCTGGGACGCAGGAGACACGCGATGACCGACCCAGCCCTCGCCCAGTTGGACCGAGTCGCCACCCCGGCACCGGGCCAACGCTATGTCGTGCGCTTCACTTGCCCGGAATTCACCGCGCTGTGCCCGCTCACCGGCCAGCCCGACTTCGCCCATATCGTCTTCGACTACGTGCCGCGCGACTGGATCGTCGAAAGCAAATCCCTCAAGCTTTACCTCGCCGCCTTCCGCAACCACGGCGCCTTTCACGAGGACTGCACGATGCGGATCGCCAACCGGCTGGTGGCATTCCTCGACCCTGTTTGGCTCCGCATCGGCGCCTACTGGTATCCGCGCGGCGGCATCCCGATCGACGTGTTCTGGCAGACCGGCGCGCCGCCCGATGGGTTATGGGTTCCGCCACACGACGTTGCGCCGTATCGCGGGCGGGGATGAGTCGTCGCGCCGGTGAAAGTCATCGAGGTCACCAACGTCGATTTCTCGCTGCGCCACTTCCTGCTGCCGCTGATGCGCGCCATCCGGGCGCGCGGCCACGAGGTCATCGGCGCTTGCGCCGAGGGACCATTGCTCGACGACGTGCGGGCCGAGGGCCTGCGTGTCGTCGCCTTGCCGCTCGAACGCACCCTGTCGCCGCAGGCGCATCTGCGCGCCTTCCGCGCCCTGGTTGCGTTGTTCCGCGCCGAGAAGCCCGACCTTGTCCACGCCCACATGCCGATCAGCGGCTTCCTTGCCCGCATGGCAGCCAAGGCCGCCGGGGTGCCGCGCATCGCCTACACCGGGCATGGTTTCTGGTTCAACGTCCCCGGTTCCGCGCCGCGCCGCGCCGCCGGCTTGGCGATGGAGTGGCTGGGCGGGCGCGCCACCGACGTGTTCATGACCGTCTCGGCCAAGGAGGCGACGGACGCGCGGCGGCTGCGCATCAATCGCGGCGCGATCGCGATCGGCAATGGACGCGACCCAGCCATCTTCCGCCCGTCGCCGGCCGACCGCGCGCGCATCCGCGCCTCCTTCGGCGTGCCCGACGAACAGGTCGTCGCCCTCGCCGTCTCGCGGCTGGTGCGCCCCAAGGGCTACCCCGAACTGGCGCAAGCGATGCACGACGTGCCGGGGATGGAGCTATGGGTCGCCGGCGAACGCCTCGCCAGCGACCGTGGCGAGGACATGGCCGCACTTCTCGCCGCCAGCGGCCTCGGCGCGCGGCTGCGCATGCTCGGCTATCGCCCCGACATCGCCGCCCTGCTGGCGGCGTCGGATATCTTCGTGCTGCCCAGCTACACGGAGGCGCTGCCGATGACCGTCATCGAGGCGATGCTGACCGGCTTGCCGGTCATCGCCAGCGACATCAGCGGCCCGCGCGAGCAGATCGTTCACGGCGAAACCGGCCTGCTGGTGCCGCCCCGGCAGGCCGCCCCTCTCGCCGCCGCGCTCGCGCGCCTCGCCGCCGATCCGACGCTACGCGCCCGCATGGGCAGGGCGGGACGCGCCCGCGCGGGCGAACTCTACGACGAGGCCCGAGTCCTCGCGCGCACGCTGGACCTTCTCGGCCTGTAGCGTTACCTGCGCCCCCATGACCGACCCCGTCCCCATCCGCCGCGCCCTGATCTCCGTCTCCGACAAAGCGGGCCTCGTGCCCTTCGCCCGCGCGCTCGCCGCGCGTGGCGTGGAAATCCTCTCCACCGGCGGCTCGGCCCGGACGCTCCGCCAAGCCGGAGTGACGGTGAAGGAAGTGTCGGAACACACCGGCTTTCCGGAGATACTCGACGGGCGCGTGAAGACGCTGGTGCCGCAAATCCACGGCGGCATCCTCGGTCGGCGGGACGTCCCCGAGCATATCGCGCAGATGCTAACGCACGACATCGCCCCGATCGACCTCGTCGCGGTGAACCTCTACCCGTTCGAGGCTACCGCCGCCGCCGGCGCGCCGTTCGCCGACTGCGTGGAGAACATCGACATCGGCGGCCCGGCGCTGATCCGCGCCGCCGCGAAGAACCACGATTTCGTCGCCGTGCTGACCGAGCCGGAACAATACCAGCAAGTGCTCGACGAGCTGACCGCGCACAACGGCACTACGCTCGCGCTCCGCCGCCGGCTCGCCTGCGTCGCGTACGCCCGCACGGCGGCGTACGACAGCGCCATCGCCGCCTGGTTCGCCGCGCAGGAGAACGAGCTGTTTCCACCGCGCCTGACGCTCGCCGGCACGCTCCGCCAGACGCTGCGCTACGGCGAGAACCCGCACCAGAAGGCAGCCTTCTACGTCACCGGCACAAGGCCCGGCATCGCTACGGCCACGCAGGTCCAGGGCAAGGAACTGTCGTACAACAACCTCAACGACACCGACGCCGCCTTCGAGTGCGTCGCCGAGTTCGACCAACCCGCTCTGGTGATCGTCAAGCACGCCAACCCGTGCGGCGTCGCGCTGGGTGCGACGATGGCGGAGGCGTGGGAGAAGGCGCTGCGCTGCGACCCCATCTCCGCCTTCGGCGGCATCGTCGCGCTGAACCGGACGCTCGACGCCCGCGCGGCGGAGCGGATCGCGGCGATCTTCACCGAGGTGATTGTCGCCCCCGACGCCGCCGCCGACGCCCGCGCGATCCTCGCCCGCAAGAAGAACCTCCGCCTCCTGCTGACCGGCGGCCTGCCCGATCCGGCAGCGTCCGGTGTCAACTTTCGTAGCGTCGCCGGCGGCTTCCTGGCGCAGACTCGCGATTCCGGGCGCATCGAGGCGGACGCGCTCAAGGTGGTGACCAAGCGCGCCCCGACGCCGGCCGAGCTTGCCGATCTTTTGTTCGCCTTCCGCGTCTGCAAGCACGTAAAATCGAACGCGATCGTCTATGCGAAGGCGGGCGCCACGGTGGGGATCGGCGCGGGACAAATGAGCCGGGTCGATTCCGCCCGCATCGC
>JBDTFI010000081.1:0-7952 GCA_039938035.1 Acetobacteraceae bacterium
ACAGATCGCCACGATGGGCGATCAGCCGAACGACGTGCTGATGTTCCGCAAGAGCGGCTTTTCCATCGCGATGGGCAACGCCAGCGACGAGGTGAAGGCGCAGGCGAGCGTCGTGACCGACAGCAACGAGAACGAGGGATTCGCGAACGCCGTGCGGCGGTTCATCCTGCAGGGGGACGCGCCGTGACCCCGGCATTCGGGACGCTGCGGGTCTTCGACGACGCGGCGGCACTGGCGCAGGGCGGAGCGACGTTCTTGTGTGAGCGGGCGGAGGCCCAGGCGACCGGCTTCACGGTCTGCCTCTCCGGGGGATCGACACCGAGGCGCCTGTATAAGGTGCTGGCCACGTCGCCCTTGCTCGAGCGATTCCCTTGGGGTCGCACGCAGTTCGCGTTCGGTGACGAGCGCTTCGTGCCGCCCGATGACCCAGCGAGCAATGCTCGGATGGCGACCGAGGCGATGTTCTCCCGCGCGCCGGTGCCGCCGGAGAACGTGCATATTGTTCCGACCGTCGGTATGACGCCGGATCAGGCGGCCGCGGAGTACGAGCGCACGCTGAAGACGTTGCACGGCGGGCACGCACCGACGCTGGCCCAGCCGTTGTTCGATGTGTGCTTCCTCGGCGTCGGCGATAACGGTCACACCGCATCGCTGCTTCCGAACGAGGCGGTGCTCGAGGTTCGCGACCGCTGGGTCGGGGTCGTCGCGCACGGGCGTCCGGAGACGCGCATCACACTGACCTATCCGGCGCTGGAGAGCAGCCGGTCGGTCGTGTTCCTGGTGCAAGGCGAGGGCAAGCGCGCCATTCTTGACCGCCTCCTCTCCGGCGACGAGACGGTGCCGGCCGGCCGTCTGCGGGCCGGCGGTGACGTCTTCTGGTTCACGGATCGGGCAGCCGCGGGGCGCTGGGCGGGTTAAACGCAGCGGCTGGGCTTGTCTGTCATCCGCGAGGTGGCGGGCGCGACGACCAGGGAGAACAGAGCAGTGGACCAGAACCTCGCGGCATGTGTGGCGACGGCGGCGGCGTTGGTCGCTCCCGGCAAAGGCCTGCTGGCCGCCGATGAGAGCCTTCCCTCGATCGAAAAGAGGTTCGCACCCGTCGGCATCCCGTCGACGGAGGAGACGCGCCGGACTTACCGCGACCTTCTGTTCTCGACCGGCGGCATACAGCGCTTCATCAGCGGCGTCATCATGTTCGAGGAGACGCTCGGGCAGCATACCAGCCGCGACGAAGCGTTCCCGGCATTCCTTGCGCGGATCGGCATCGTTCCTGGCGTGAAGGTGGACCGTGGATTGATCCCCTTGCGTCCCGGCTCCCGGGAAACGATGACGGAAGGGCTCGACGGCCTGGCGAAGCGGCTGGCGGGCTACCGGGAGCAAGGCGCCCGATTCGCGAAGTGGCGGGCGGCGTTGCGGATCGAGGGGGACAGAGTGCCGACGCGATACGCAATCGACGGCAATGCCTTCATCCTCGCTCGCTACGCGTCCATCTGCCAGCAGGCCGGGATCATGCCGATCGTTGAGCCGGAGGTCCTGAGGGACGGGGGGCACGCAATCGGTGAGTCAGCAGAGGTGACCCGCGCGACCCTGGAGGCGGTGTTCGACGCGCTCTACCAAGCCGGCGTGTGCCTGGAGGGGATGCTCCTCAAGCCCAACATGATCACGCAGGGAGCGTCCGCTCCCGGCGCCGATGATGCCCGGGCGGTCGCCGTGGCGACGCTGGATTGCCTCCGACGTGTCGTGCCGCCCGCAGTGCCGGGTGTGGTGTTCTTGTCAGGCGGGCAGACCCCTGATGCAGCGACCCGTCACCTCGACGAGATGCACCAGAGCGGCACGTTGCCCTGGTCCGTCAGCTTCTCGTTTGCTCGGGCCCTCCAACAGGAGGCTTTGACGATCTGGCGAGGCGATGCGGCGAACGTCGCACCGGCTCAGGAAGCCTTTCTCCGCCGCGGCCGCCTGGTCGCGGCCGCCGCGCGCGGGGTGTTGGCTGCCACCACGTGAGCTCCGCAAGTTTCCTCGTCCACAGGACGCTCGAGCAAGCCCGCGCGGTCGTCGAACTGCTCCGCGACCCGCTGTCACACTCCCGACGTCTGCAAGAGTGCCCTGTTCCGCCCGTCAGAAGACGATTCTTCGACGACGCGGCGGCACTGGCGCAGGGCGGAGCAACGTTCTTGTGTGAGCGGGCGGAGGCCCAGGCGACCGGCTTCACGGTCTGCCTCTCCGGCGGCTCGACACCGAGGCGCCTCTACAAGGTGCTGGCCCACGTCGCCGCGGATACGTGGCCCTGTCCGTCACCGACACGGGCGCGGGCATGGCGTCTGACGCGATCGCGCGGGCGGTCGACTCCTTCTTCACGACCAAGCCGATCGGCCAGGCACCGGCCTCGGCCTGTCCATTATCCACGGTTTCACGCGGCGAGGAAAGGGCTCGCCGGTGACGGTCTACCTGCCCCATCACGGGGCGGCAGACGGCGAGGCGGAACTGTCGTGGACTCCCGTACCCGCATCGACCTCCTGGTGACCGATGCCGGCCTGCCCGGGGGGATGAGCGGCCGCCAGCTCGCCGATCCGGAGCGACAGCGGCGCCCCGGCCTCAAGGTGCTGTTCCGCCGAGCGCGCGTCCAGCCGTTTTTCCACCACATCCGCGACAGCACCGCGTAGGCAACCGGAGCGTAGGCAAATGCAGGGCCACGAACTCATGTTTCGGCGGGTGACATCATGACGCTGGGTCGATTCGATGGGAGCGTATCCCGATTCGGAGCGCGCCCATGTCGCTGTCTCTCGTCCACACCTCTGAGAAGTCCCGCCTCGGCGTCCTGCTCGAGCACTTCGCCACAATCGACGATCCGCGCGACGTGCGCCGGATCGCCCATCCGCTGGCCGAGATTCTGCTGCTCGTGGTCTGCGCCACCATGGCCGATTGCGACGACTACGACTACATCGCCGCCTGGGGCGAGGACACCGTATACTCGTAGGGCAGGTGGCGGCGCAGGAACGCCAAGTGGGCCCCCGGCGGCCGCTGGCTGACCATCCTGATGAACCGCATCAACCCTGCCCTGTTCTGCGCCGCCTTCACCGGCTGAGTGCGCGAGAGCTGGCCCGACCGCCCCGACTTCGTCGCCATCGACGGCAAGACCTCGTGCCGCAGCCACGACCGTGCCCCCATCCACCTGGTCTCGGCCTTCGCCACCACCAGCCGGCTGGTGCTCGGCCAGGAGGCGGTGGCCGACAAGTCCAACGAGTTGACCGCGATCCCGGTGCTACTGGCCCGCCTGGTCGAGAACGACGGGCTGCGCGGCGCCCTGGTCTCCATCGACGCCAGCTTCCCGTTTATCGAGCGCGTCTTCGCCGACAGCGGCTACGCCGGCGATCGCGTCGCCAATGCGACGCGAGTTGCCGTCGAGATCGTCCGGGCAACGCCGGGCCCGGTCGGCTTCGCCGTGCCGCCAAGGCGCTGGGTCGTTGAACGCTTCTTCGCCTGGATCAACCGCAACCGCCGGCTGGCAAAGGATTTCGAGGCGACAGTCGAGTCCGCCACCGCCTTCCTATACGCTGCATCGGTCATGCTCCTCACCCGACCTCCGTCGTTGTGCGTGAGATTCAAAACGGACTCTGAGTCTGCTGGGCCTCTAGCGACGTTGTCGATGTGAAGGCCAGTGCCCGCGATGCCGGCCAGCCAGCCGCAGCGAAACGCGTGTCGCCCCGGCGCGTAGCTCCCTGGCGCGGTGCCTGGAACCGTCAGGCTGGTCGCGGCAGTGCGGAACTCACCAGCGTGCGCATATCGCCTCATTGTGCAAGTTGGACTGGCGGAACCCATTGGTGGATCCTGCCAAACGGGATCAGCCTTTGCCGGGCAATACGGTGGCAAGAAGTTCCTTCGCGCTGTCCATCAGCACGCTTCCCAGTTCCGGTTCCGTGCCCATCATGGTCGTGAAATGGGCGGCGTCCTTCAGCGTGATGTGCGGCGGCAGCGGCGGCACGTTCGGGTCGGTGTAGGCCTCCAGGATCACCGGACGGTCCGCCGACAGCGCCTCGTCCCACGCGGCCCCGATTTTCTCCGGGTCGTTCACGAAGATGCCCTTCAGCCCGATCAGCTCGGCATATTTGTGGTATGGGAAGTCGGGGATGCTCTGCGTCAACTCGGTCTTGCCCTCGCCAAGTTGCACCCGCTCCTCCCAGGTCACCTGATTGAGGTCGCGGTTGTTCAGCACCAGCACGATCAAGTGTGGATTGGACCACTGCTTCCAGTATTTCGAGATGGTGATCATGACGTTGAGGCCGTTCATCTGCATCGCGCCATCACCCATGCAGGCGATCACCGTGCGCCCAGGGTAGGCCATCTTGGCCGCCATCGCATAGGGCGTGCCGGCGCCGAGCGAGGCGAGGCCGCCCGAGAGCGATGCTTTCATCCCGCGCCGCATCTTCAGGTCGCGCGCATACCAGTTGGCGGCCGAGCCGGAATCCGCGGTGATGATCGCGTTGTCCGGCAGACGCGGCGACAGCTCCCAGAACACGCGCTGCGGGTTGATCGGGTCGGCGGAGCTCATCGCCCGCGCCTCCAGCACCTTCCACCACTCCTTCAGGCCGCTGGCGATCTCGTCGCGCCAGGCGGTGTGGATGTTCTGCTTCAGCATCGGCAGCAAGGCGCGCAGCGTCGCCGCGCTGTCGCCGACCATGTTGACTTCCATCGGATAGCGCAGGCTGAGATTGGCGCCGTTGATGTCGATCTGCACGCCGCGCGCGTCGCCGGGCTTGGGAAGGAACTCGCTGTAGGGGAAGCAGGAGCCGACCATCAGGAAGGTGTCGCAGCCCTTCATCAAATCCCAACTTGGCTTGGTGCCCAGCAGCCCGAGCGAGCCCGTGACATAAGGCAGGTCGTCCGGCAGCGCCGCCTTGCCCAACAGCGCCTTGGCGACCCCGGCGCCCAGCTTCTCGGCAACCGCGATCACCTCGTCGGTCGCCTCCAACGCGCCGGCGCCGACCAGGATCGCGACCTTCTTGCCGGCGTTCAGCACCTCGGCCGCGGCGCGCAGCGCGCCCTCCTCCGGCACTTTGGATTCACCAGGAAAGCCGACGCCGGTGTGTGTGAAACCGTGCGCCATCGGCGGCTCCTCGAATGTCATCAGCTGCAAATCGTTCGGCAGGATGACGCAGGTCACGGAGCGTTTGGCCTGCGCAATGCGCACGGCGCGGTCGATGATGGTGCGGACCTGGCTCGGGATCGTGCCGGTCGCGACATATTCGCTGGCCACGTCCTTGAACAGGGTTTGCAGGTCCACCTCCTGTTGAAAGGAGGCGCCGATCGACGCACGCGCCTGCTGGCCGACGAGGGCGACGACGGGCACGTGGTCCATCTTCGCGTCGTACAGCCCGTTCAGCAGATGGATCGCCCCGGGGCCAGAGGTGGCGTAGCAGAGCCCGACCCGGCCGGTGAACTTGGCGTGGGCGGTAGCCATGAAGGCCGCCATCTCCTCGTGCCGAACCTGCACGTATTCCATCGTGTCCTTGGCGCGTTGAAGAGCCACGTCCAGCCCGCCGACCCCGTCTCCCGGGTAGCCGTAGACGCGATTCAGGCCCCATTCATTCAGTCGATGCCAGACGAACTCACTGACGTTCATACTCATCGCGGACTCCAAGAAGGGTGAGAACAGACTTGCGGCAGACGCTGCGTCCAGAACTCTCGAACAATACATATCCGGCTTCCTGATGCTTCTCGGGGCGCATGTTGCGATGTCCGACTGGCGGGCCACGAACACAACCTTGGACGCGGCAGCCGTGGCGGCAGCCATCGGCGACTCACGGGCATTGCCAACTCAGCGCCGCCTCGCTACTGCCTGACCACAGGCGATCGGCCGCGGGCGTACGGGTTCGGGTAGAGTTCGCGTCCGGCGCATTATGTGGCTGGCTTCCTCACGAGCGGTCCGCCAGTCACGCGCCGATTTGCCACGAGCAAGATCAGACCGGTACCTGGTCAACAGGGTGTGCTGGCCTCGTGGTTGCACGGCGCGGTCAACAAGCACGGCCTCGGCGCCCTCAGTCGATCTGCCTTCCAAGCACGAGTTCCCTCAGCACGACCGCGTCATTATGCACCTCATCATGCGCAGAATACACCAACGTGACGCGACCTTGCCGTGCTAGGGAACGCAACTCGTTGAGCTGGTCGGGGTGTTGATGCACCTCCTTCACATAGCGGCGACGGAATTCCTCCCAGCGAGCCGGATCATGCCCGAACCACTTGCGCAGTTCGGTGCTAGGCGCCAGATCCTTCGCCCATCGATCAAGCGCGGCGTCGACCTTCTTGACCCCTCGCGGCCATAGCCGGTCGATCAGGACCCGGGTCCCGTCCGCGGTCTCGGGGAGTTCGTATGCACGTTTCAGCGCCACGTTGCCCGCGGCAATCCTGGTGCTCATGGCGTCGCTACGGGACAATGTTGCCAAGCACGCCCGCAGGCGTCAGCCGGGCTGGACTTGCCTCCTGCGATGGTCCCGGGGCTGCCGGAGATTTCCGTTCGAGTCCTTGGCCTCCTCCCGCCGCGGCCATTGTCCTCTCGAACGCGACTTCGGCGCGAAGCCCCTCGAGATCCTGGTGAACGACGGCCATCGCGAGTTTCCGACCGCCCAGTTGATAGCTGATCGTGCAATCTCGCGCCTCGAGCGATCCCGCGATATCGATCTTATCCCATCGCTCGGCATGACCGACATAGCCGAGGCCGAAGTCGTACTGCTCTGTCCAGAAGAACGGGACGCAGTCGAACCGCTCCCGCCGGCCGAGGATGTTGCGTGCAGCCGTCTGCCCCTGCCGCTCGGCAAGCACCCAGTGCTCGACGCGGATGCGCTCGCCGGTCAGCCGGTCTGGCCAGCGCGCAATGTCACCGGCCGCGAAAATCCCGGGGACACTTGTCTCAAGGTACTCGTCCACCACGACGCCGTGATCGGTGGCGATCCCCGCCTGTTCGGCCAGAGAGATCGCCGGCCGCACGCCGATCCCCACCACGACAAGGTCGGCCTCAAGATGCTCCCCATTCTTCAGCGTGACGCTTCGCCCATCTATGGCCGGGGCGGTTGTCCCCAAATGGAACGTGACCCCGTGTTCCTCATGGAGCGTTCGAAAGTACTGTCCGACCTCCGGCCCCAGGATGCGCTCCATCGGGCAGGCCTCCGGTGCCACGATATCGACCTCCAGATTGCGCGTCCGGAGCGATGCCGCCACCTCGAGACCGATGAAGCTGGCGCCGATCACCACAACGCGCCGCGAGGTCACGGCCTTGGCGATGAGCGCGCGGCTGTCGGCGACCGTTCGGAGGTAGTGCACATGCGGGAGATCCGCGCCGGGGATATCGAGCCGAACTGGATCGGCGCCGGTCGCGAGCAGGAGTGCCTCGTACGGATGGCGGCTGCCGTCCACAAGCCGGACATGCCGATTGGCTGTGTCGATCGACGCGACGCGTGCGCGCAGTTTCACGTCGATGCGATGGTCCCGGTAGAACTCCGCCGATCGGAGGGGATTCGATTCCTCGGGCGCCGCGCCTGAAAGATAGCCCTTCGACAGA
Source organism: Acetobacteraceae bacterium (assembly GCA_039938035.1). Lineage (GTDB taxonomy): Bacteria > Pseudomonadota > Alphaproteobacteria > Acetobacterales > Acetobacteraceae > DATFDN01. The sequence continues at coordinate 7,550 of JBDTFI010000081.1, forward strand.
TTAGGTCGGTCGCAGGGCAAGGCCTCATCGGCGCTCAGCATGGTGATGGGGCCGGCATAGCCTTCCCGGCGAAGCACTTCCGCCGCGGCGTTGCCCGCTCCGCCGCCACCCAGAATGACAACCGATCCCGGTTTGCGCGCCTCGGCCGGCGGCAGTTGCCGCCCGACGAATGCAAGCTTCTCGCGAACGAACGCTTTGCCCTCCCGCTGCTCGACCCGCCAACACGAGACGGGATTGAGCGCCGGCGCGCGCAACGTCTCGCCGCTGCGCAGGCTAAAGCACGCATGATGCCATTGACACCGTACTGTGTCGTCCAGCAGAAGCCCCTGCTCCAGCGGGGCACCGTAATGCGTGCAGATGGCGCCGATGGCGAACACCTCGCCGCCGCGACGGGCCAGAAGCG
>JBDTFI010000082.1:0-3233 GCA_039938035.1 Acetobacteraceae bacterium
TCGGCGTCGACGTCCATGACGCAGCCCGGATACTCGGCCCAGCAGACGCCGATCAGCGCGATGAAGCCGTCGGAATCGGCATCGCGCCCGGTGCGGACGATCGCGGCACTCACGCCAGGGCGGCGCAAAATGCCTGGATGCGCCGGCAGCCTTCGGCGAGCACGGCGTCCTCCGATGCGGTGCTGACGCGGACATACGGACTCATGCCGTAGGATGCGCCTGGGACGAGGCCGACATGCGCCTCCTCCAGCAGGGTCATCGCGAAATCGGTGTCCGAGGCGATGCGTCGCCCGGCGGGCGACGTGCGGTCGAGGCAGCCGGCGACGTTGGGAAACACGTAGAACGCGCCTTCCGGCTTGTGGCAATTGACGCCGCGGCAGGCGTTCAGCATCTCCACCGCCATGTCGCGCCGGCGCTGGTACGCTTCGACCATCTCGGCGACGCCATCCTGCGGCCCGTCGAGCGCGGCGGCGGCGGCGGCCTGGCCGACGGTGGAAACGCCCGCCGTCACCTGGCCCTGCATGTTGACCATCGCTTTGATCAGCGCGCGCGGCCCGGCGGCGAAGCCGATGCGCCACCCGGTCATCGCGTAGGTCTTCGATACGCCGCTGATAGTGAGGATGCGGTCGCGCAATCCGGGCGCGACGGCGGCGAGAGTCGCGTGGTGGAAGCCGTCGAACACCAGATGCTCGTACATGTCGTCCGACAGGATCCAGACATGCGGATGGCGCGCCATCACTTCGCCGATCGCCGCCAGTTCGTCGGCCGAGCACGCCGCGCCGGAGGGGTTGTTCGGGTTGTTGAGGACCAGCCATTTGGTACGTGGCGTGATCGCCTGCTCGATATCCTCGGCACGCGGCTTGAAGCCGTTGTTCTGCGGGCAGGGGACGAACACCGGCGTGCCGTCCAGCAGCCGCGTCATCAGCGGATAGGCGTTCCACGAGGGAACCGGGATCACCACCTCGTCGCCCGGATCGACGGTCGCCGACAGCGCGTTGAAGATCGCCTGCTTGCCGCCGTTGGACACCGCGATCTCATCGAGCGCGAAATCGAGTCCGCTGTCGCGACGGAATTTCCGTCGTATCGCTTCCTTCAGGATGGGTATGCCGTCCTGCGGCGGGTATTTGGTCTCCCCACGCAAGGCTGCCTGGTAGCCGGCCTCGATCGCGCCGCGCGGCGTCGCGAACCCTGGTTCGCCGATGGTCAGCGCGACCACGTCGACTCCCTGCGCGCGCAGCTCACGCGCGCGGATCGTCATCATCGTGCTGGCGGCGACCTGCACGCGCCCGAGGCGCGCGGCCAGCTCCGGCATCAGGACAAGCCTTCGCAAAAGCCCTGGATACGCCGGCAGGCTTCCTCCAGCAGCGCGGTCGAGGTCGCGTAGCTGATGCGAAAATGCCCCGGATAGCAGAACGCCGCGCCATGCACGGCGGCGACGCCCGCCTCCTCGAGCAGCGCGGTCACGAACACCTCGTCATCGACGATCCGAGTGCCGCCGCGTGAGGTCTTGCCGATGCAGCCGTGGATCGCCGGGAAGACGTAGAACGCGCCCTCGGGCCGGTGGCAGGTGATGCCCGGCGCGCGGTTCAGCGCATCGACCACGAGGTCGCGGCGCTGCTGGTAGACGCGTGCCATCGCCGTGACCGATTCCTGCTGGCCGTTCAGCGCCTCCACCGCCGCCGCCTGGCTGATCGAGGAGGGGTTCGATGTCGACTGGCTTTGCAGCTTGTCCATCGCCTTGATGAGCGGGACCGGCGCGCCGGCGAAGCCGATGCGCCAGCCGGTCATCGCGTACGCCTTGGAGCAGCCGTTCATCGTCACCGTGCGCGCGCGCAGGCGCGGCTCGACCTCCAGGATCGTCGCGGGCTTGAAACCGTCGTAGGCGAGCTTCTCGTAGATATCGTCGGTGAACACCCAGATTTCGGGATGGCGCATCAGCACGTCGCAGATCGGGCGCAGCTCGTCGGCGCCATAGGCGGCGCCGGTCGGGTTGCACGGATTGTTCAGCATGAACCAGCGGGTGGCGGGGGTGATCGCCGCCTCCAGCGCCTCGGCGCGCAGCTTGAAGCCGTTGTTCTGTTCGCAGGGAACCAGGACGGGCTTGCCGTCGGCGAGTGAAACGATGTCGGGATAGCTTACCCAGCACGGGGTCGGGATGATCACCTCGTCGCCGGCGTTCAGGGTCGCCAGCATCGCGTTGAAGATCACCTGCTTGCCGCCGGTGGAGATGATGATCTCCTCCGGCTCGTAGTCGATCCCGGAATCGCGCAGGAATTTCGCCGCGACCGCCTGGCGCAACGCCGGAGTGCCGGCGACGTCGGTGTATTTGGTCTGGCCCGCCTCGATCGCGGCGATCGCCGCCTGCTTCACGTTGGGCGGGGTGTCGAAATCCGGCTCGCCGGACGACACGCTGATGACGTCTCGCCCCGCCGCGATCATTTGCCGCGCCTTCGTGGTCACGGCGATGGTCAGGCTCGGGCTGATCCGGTCGAGGCGGTCGGCGGTCAAGCGCATGATGGGATTACTCGTTGTAACGACGCGGCGGACCCTACCGAAAGGCGGGCGCGCCGGCAATCGCGGGGCTGTCCGGAAACCCGACGGCGCTGTCGCGAGGTCGGACGCCCAGGAGATGCGTGGGAGACGGAATAGCGCGTGTTTGCAAGGTACTGACAGCTGGCACGGCGCTTGCTGACCGTATGGCACGGGCCGATTGGTCCGCGACCTCATGGAGGACTAAATGGCACTCAACCTTCGATACGCGCTGCTCGCCGCCTCGGTGATGACCGGCGGCATCGCCTACGCCCAGACCACCGCTCCCGCGACTGCCCCCGCCGCCGACGCCCAGCAGGTTCCGGCGATCAAGAGGACGATCGCCCAGTTACAGCGTCACGCCGCGCGGCGACGTGGACGGCTTCATCTTGCAGGATGGCACCGAGGTACACATTCCGCCGCATCTCTCGACCTTGCTGGTCTACACCGTCAAGCCGGGCGACGCGGTGACCATCAACGGGCTCAAGGCCGCGGCGCTGCCGATGGTGCAGGCGATGTCGGTCACCAATGACGCGACCGGCAAGACCGTCACCGACAACGGGCCGCCGGCAAGTGGTCCCGGAATGCGCGGTCCCGGCATGATGGGCCAGGCGATGCAGGTACAGGGGAAGGTGAAGGAGCAGCTGCACGGGTCGGGCTTCGCCTGGCCGAGGCGCGTCGGCGCTCCGAGGAGTTGACGGCGC
>JBDTFI010000083.1:0-4711 GCA_039938035.1 Acetobacteraceae bacterium
GGGCCGGCGAGCACCAGTGCCGCCTGGAGCATCGCCGGATAGTAGTAATCCGACGACAGCACCGTGCAGATCTCCGCCTCGGCGAGCCGGGCCGCCGACGCCCAGCCGAGGTGGGAGCGTCCGCGCACGACGTTCGGGCTGCCCATCACCACCGCGTCCCCGGCCGCCCGGGCGGCGCGGGCCACGTCTTCCGCCATCGGGAACTCGCAGATACGCGCGCCACGTGCGCGGAACCCATCGCGTTCGGCGATCGTCGCATCGTCGTGGCTGGCGATCGGGATGGCGGCCGCACGCGCGGCGGCGCCGATGCGGTCGAGCGCGCCTGCCACCGAAGGCGCGTGCTCGGCGATGCGCGCGGCAACGGCACGGAACGCCTCGAGCGTCATGCCGGCGCGCTCGCTGAACTTCGCGCCCACCACGGGGTCCTGGATCTTCTTCAGGATCGACGGGGTGTGGTCGTTGAACGCCAGCAGATGCACGCGCCCCGCCGCGATGTCGTCGAGCGCGGTGTCGAGCGCATCAAGGTTGAACGCTTCCCAGCGCAGATGCACGCGCATGTCGCAGGCCCACGAGCCCTCGCCCAGCGCGGCCAGCAGCGCGCGCCACATCGGTGGGCCGCGCAGTCCCGGCTCCCACGACAGGGTGACGCCGTGAAACGCCGTGGTGATCCCATTGGCGAGTAGTTGCGCCTCGGTATCGCGCAGCGCGAGCGGAATGGGGAAGTTGACGCCAGGGCGCGGCTGGATCTGGCGCTCGAACGCGTCGCCGTGGATATCGACGATGCCCGGCAGCACCAGCAGCCCGGTCGCATCGAGGCGCATCCCGCGCGCCGCGCCATCAAGAGCGGCGATCCGTCCGTTCGCCAGACAGACATCGGCGACATGCGCGCCGTCGGGCAGCAGCACGCGACCGCCGGTGATGGTGATCAGTGGCATGGCGGCTCCTACGGCTCGAACACGATCTGCACGCGCGGCGTGGGATAGCGGCTTATTCCGAACTCCACCACGGCGCCGGCGCGATCAACGTTGACGTTCTCGGTTATCAGCAGCGGGCGGGAACGCGCCGTGCGGAGCAACTCGGCCTCCGCCGCGCTCGGCATCCGCGCGGTCACGCGGGTCACCTGGCGCACATAGTCCTCCACCCCGACGGCGCGCAGCGCGGCCGTGATGGTGCCCCCATCGGCGAGCGCGTCCATCAGGCCGCGCAGACGGGGCGCGAAACGATGCGTGCCGAGGCTCACTGGCCGTCCATCAGCGAGGCCAAGCCGCTCCAGCAGCACGACGGACGTGCCCTCCTCGACGCCGAGGGCGGTGGCCGCGAGGGCATCGGCTGGCTCCTCGATCAGCCGAAGGACCCGCCCCGACGGCTCCTTGTTGTGCCGGCGGACCCATTCGGAGAAGCGCGTGCGCGGCTCGACGACGTAGTCCAGCACGTCCTCGGGGACGAAGGCGCCGCGCCCGTGCTCCACCCGCACCAGGCCGCCGCGCGATAATTCCTCCATCGCGCGACGCAGGGTGTGGCGGTTGACGCCGAAGCGGCGCGACAGGTCGGCTTCGGACGGCAAGCGTGCGCCGGGCGGGAAGGTGCCGCCGATCTCGCCGCGCAGACGGGCCTCGATCTGGCGCCACAGCGCCGGCCCATCCTCTCGGGAGAGCGTCGTCATCGAGGTTTCACGCCCATCACCCTTGACCCGTAGCGCAGTCCAGGCTAGCTGTCTAGACATCTACATAACTAAGGCGCAATCCATGGACGCACCCGAACGCCGGGCCTGGATGGCGGTGCTGGCTCGCGCGAACGCGGACGCGCTCGCCGCGGCGCTCTCCCGTCTTCCTAACCTTCCCGACTGGCGCGTGCTGCGAGGCCCGGAGAGTGGGTTGGTGATGGTGCGCGGCCGGGCTGGCGGCGGCGGGGCGGCGTTCAATCTGGGCGAGATGACAGTGACACGTTGCACGGTTCGCGTTCCGAGCGGGGAGGTGGGGCACGCCTATGTGGCCGGGCGCGATCCCCGCCAAGCGGAACTGGCGGCGGCGGTCGACGCGCTGATGCAGCGCGCCGACTTCCACGATGTGGTGGATCATGCGGTCGTGCAGCCGCTCGCCCGCGCGCAGGAAGTCGCGCGTGACGCCGTGGCCGCCCGGGCGGCGGCGACGCGGGTGCAGTTCTTCACGATGGCGACCATGCGCTCATGATCGCGCTCGATCGCCCCGGCTTCGCCGATCCGGTCGCGGAGGCGCAGCATTGTTTTCGCGCCGTACTCGACGCGATGGCCCGTCCCGGCACAATTCACGAAGTGGGTCGCCTCGATCCTCCTTCCCCGCTTTGCCCGGCTTCGGCGTCCGTGCTGCTGACCCTGGTGGACCACGAGACGCCCCTTTGGCTCGACCCGTTCGCCGAGGCGGCGCGGGACTGGATCGCGTTCCATGCCGGCGCCAGCTTCGCGGCGGCGGACAAAGCGGCGTTCCTGCTTGCCCGCGACCTCCCCGATCTGGCGACGCTGCGCCAGGGCACCGACGAGGCGCCGGAGGACTCCGCGACGGTCATCCTGCAACTCGCCGGCCTCGGCGCGGGCGCGCGCTTTCGTCTCAGCGGCCCCGGCCTGCGCTTGCCGGCGATTTTCGCCGTCGCCGGACTGCCGAGCGACTTCGTGGCCCAGTGGGCCGCGAACCGTGCGGGCTTCCCGCTGGGCGCCGATCTGATCCTCTGTGCCGGCACCCGCCTCGCCGCGCTGCCGCGCACGGTCACGGTGGAGGCACTCTGATGGCCTATGTGGCGGTCAAGGGCGGGGAGCGGGCGATCGACGCCGCCCATGCGTGGCTCGCCGAGGCGCGGCGCGGCGCGCCCGACGTACCCGACGTGTCCCTGGCGCAGATCGAGAATCAGTTCGGCCGCGCCGTCGATCGGGTGATGGCGGAGGGCTCGCTGCGCGACCCCGAACTCGCCGCGCTGGCGATCAAGCAGGCGCAGGGCGATCTGGTCGAGGCCGCATTCCTGCTGCGCGCCTATCGGACGACCTTGCCGCGTTTCGCCGAGGCATTGCCGCTCGACACCGAGGCGATGGCGGTGCGCCGGCGTGTCTCGGCGATCTTCAAGGATCTGCCCGGCGGACAAGTGCTGGGTCCGACCTACGACTACACGCACCGACTGCTCGATTTCGCGCTCGCCGATGCGCCGCCGCCCGCGCCGGTCGCCGAACCCGACACCGCACGGATGGGCCGGGTGCACGACATCCTCGGCCGGGAGGGGCTGATGGAGGCCGATGTGGACTCCGGCGCCGAGCCCGGCGATCTGACGCGCGAGCCGCTGGCGTTTCCCGCCGCGCGCGACGTGCGCCTGCAAGCGTTGGCGCGCGGTGACGAGGGGTTCCTGCTCGCTCTCGGCTACTCGACCCAGCGCGGCTACGGCAGCACGCACCCCTTCGCCGGTGAGATCAGGATGGGCGATGTGTCGATCGAGATCGAGCCGGCCGAACTGGGATTTGCGATCGACATCGCCGACATCGGCGTGACCGAGTGCCAAATGGTGAACCAGTTCAAGGGCTCGAAGACCGCGCCGCCGCAATTCACCCGCGGCTACGGCCTGGTGTTCGGCCATTCGGAGCGCAAGGCGATGGCGATGGCGCTGGTCGATCGGGCGATGCGCGCCGCCGAACTGGGCGAGGACGTGACCGCGCCGGCGCAGGACGTGGAGTTCGTGCTGTACCATTCCGACAACGTCGAGGCGACCGGGTTCGTGGAGCATCTGAAGCTGCCGCACTACGTCGATTTCCAGAGCGAGCTGGAGGCGGTGCGGCGGATGCGCGCGGCGGCGATGACGCCCGAACCGGCCGAGGCCGTGCCATGAACGGTTATAACTTCGCCTATCTCGATGAGCAGACGAAGCGGATGATTCGCCGCGCGCTGCTGAAGGCAGTGGCGATCCCCGGCCATCAGGTGCCGTTCGGCTCGCGCGAGATGCCGCTGCCGTACGGCTGGGGGACTGGCGGTATCCAGGTCACCGCCTCGGTGCTCGGCGCGAACGACGTGCTCAAGGTGATCGACCAGGGCGCCGACGACACCACGAACGCCGTCTCCATCCGCCGCTTCTTCGCGCGCACCGCGGGCGTGCGCACGACGACGCGCACCGCCGAGGCGACGGTGATCCAGACGCGGCACCGCATCCCCGAGACGCCGCTCCGCCCTGACCAGATCATCGTCTATCAGGTGCCGCAGCCGGAACCGTTGTGGCGGCTGGTGCCGTCGCGCGCGGAGACGAAGCGGATGCACGCGCTCGCCGATTACGGCGTGATGCATGTGCGCTTGTACGAGGACGTGGCGCGGTTCGGGCAGGTGGCGATCAGCTACGACTATCCGGTGATGGTGAACGAGCGCTATCTGATGGCGCCGAGCCCGGTGCCCGCGTTCGACAATCCGAAGATGCACATGATGGCCGCCTTGCAGTTGTTCGGCGCCGGGCGGGAGACGCGCATCTACGCGGTGCCGCCATACACCGCCGTGCGCTCGCTCGATTTCGAGGATCATCCGTTTCGCCCGTCTCGCGCGCCGCATTCCTGCGGCCTGTGCGGGGCGAACGACAGTTATCTCGACGAGGTGGTCACCGACGATCGCGGCACGCGGCTGTTCGTCTGCTCCGACACCGATTATTGCGAGGCGCGCCGCGCCGGAGTTGCCGCATGAGCGGGGGCATGAGCGGCGACGCGCTGCTGGCGGCGCGC
>JBDTFI010000084.1:0-4899 GCA_039938035.1 Acetobacteraceae bacterium
GGCATCGGCTTCTCGCCCGACAAGATGCTGCAAGGACGTATCTTCGCCTATGCCGACGCGCACCGCTACCGCATCGGCACGCACTACGAGAAGCTGCCGGTCAACCAGCCGAGGAACCAGGTGCATAGCTACCATGCGGACGGCCCGATGCGCTTCGACGCGCCGAAAGGGACCGACGCCTATTACGAGCCCAACTCGTTCAACGGCCCGTTCGAGGACAAGAGCGTCGCCGAGCCGCCGCTACGCATCTCCGGCGATGCCGCGCGCTACGACCATCGCGTCGGCAACGATGACTACACCCAGGCGGGCAATCTGTTCCGGCTGTTGCCGCAAGCGGAGAAGGAGCGCCTGTTCGGCAACATCGCCGCCGCGATGGGCGGCGTGCCGCAAGAGATCATCGACCGCCAACTCGCTCATTTCACCAAGGCGGACCCAGCCTATGGCGCGGGAGTCGCGGCGGCGCTGACGAAGGCGAAGGGCGAGCGCCCGGCGGAGTCCGTCGCCGCCTGAGGGGGGGGAACCTCTCCCACGCAAGTGGGAGAGGCAACCCGATCAGGGGGTGACGTCGATCACGCCCGTCATGGTCGGATGGAACCGGCAGAAGAACGGCGTCTTTCCGGGCTTGCGCAGCGCGGTGCTGCCGGTCTTGCCCGGCGCGATCGTCACGTCGAAGCTGCCGTCCCGGGCGGTCACGGTGTGGGCGACGAAATCATTGTTCGTCCACTCGATCACGTCGCCGACCCGCGCGGTCGCGGGGACATCGACGTACGCCACGTTCGCCATCGACGCGTGAAGGGTCTCGGCGGCGACGGGCTGGGGTGTCACCCCGAAAGCCAGGGCACACATCACCAGACCCGCAGCCACGAACAGCCGTTTCATTCGAGGCTTCGTCTGCATTCGCTTATTTCAGCGCCGCGTCAAGCTGCTCGGCATGCTGCAGGTGACCCTGGAATATCTTGAGGCCGGCCTGCAAAAGGCCTTTGAGTTCCGCGTTCTGCGCCGAAGGGATGAGCGTCGTTTCGACTTCTCCGATGGCCTCCTTGTGGAAGGCGACCTCGTTTGCAATGTACGCCTTATCGAACGCGGCACCGTTCAGGGCCGACAGTTTCGCGCGCTCCGCGTCGGCCTGCTTGACGAGCGATTGGCTGGTCGCGTTGTCCGCCGGCGTCACGTTGAGCTTCTTCACAAGCGCCAGGGCCTTCTCGTTCACCGCCGTGTGGTCGCGTATCATGTCCCGGGCGAACGCGTCGACGCGCGTGTTCTTGGACTTCTTGAGCGCGAGTTCTCCGTTCTCGATGTCGATCGTGTCGGCGGTGTAGACGATATGGGCGATCTGCGGATCGGTCAGCGTCGCCTTCGTCTGAGCGGACGCCGAAACCGCTCCGAACGCGCCGCAGGCAAGGGCGGTGAGCGCGAGGCCGCCTATGATGGTCGATCTGGACATGGTGGTTCCTTTTCAGTTGTTGACAGGGTGGATGGCGGCTTCCGCGGGGAGCCTCGCCAGGACCGCTCGCGTCAGGCGCTCGCAATGCGAGCCGCCGAACGGAAAGGTGCCGTCGAACACCGCGGCAAGCTCCGCGCCGAGGGTCGCGCGGATATGCTGGTTCGCGCGGTGCAGCCGCGTTTTGGCGGTCGCCACGGGAATATCGAGGATCGAGGCTGTCTCGTTGATGCTCATCTGCTCGACGATCCGCATCATGAAGACGACCCGGAACTGCGCCGGAAGCGCGTCGACCGCCTTTTCCACGATGCGGCGGATCTGCTGGCCCGCCGCCGCGGCCTCGGGACTTGGCGAGGGCGCCACCGTCACCGAACCAGGGCGATCCGTACTCGCCGTCTCGGCGATGTCCGCGAGGTCGATGAGCTGACGGTCGCGCCCGCGTCGCCGCAGCGCCTCGTTGACGACGATGCGCGATAGCCAGGTGACGAGGCTCGAATCGCCGCGAAACCCATCGAGCGACGTCAAGGCGCGGACGTAGGCGTCTTGCACGGCGTCCTCGGCTTCCGCGTCGTCGCGCACGATGCCGCGCGCGATTCGCCAGAGCCTCCGGTTGTGCCGCTGAACGATGGCCTGTGCCGCCGTCCGGTCACCCTGCCGGAACCGTTCGACAAGGGCGGTGTCGTCCATTATCGAGTCACTCGGCATCGGATTGAACGGTCCTTTCTCCAGCCCCTATCGGGCTCGGGCGGCCCTATCGTCCGCTGCAACCATTAGAACCCGCCACCCCGCGAAAGGTTCCCGCTTTTGTCCGATCCGCGCGGGCGGGTCACTCGATCCGTCGCAGCGCCGCCTCCAGTCGGGCGATCTCCGCCTCTATCCCCGCCAGCCGCTCCCGGTTCTCCTCCACCACCTCGGCCGGTGCGCGGCTGACAAAATCCTCGTTGGCAAGCTTCCGACGCAGCTTGTCGGCCTCGCCGACCGCCTTCGCGCGATCCTTGCCCAACCGCGCCTGCTCGGCCCGCACGTCGATCAGCCCAACCAGCGGGATCACCAACGTCGCCTCGTCCAGCACCGCCTGCGCCGAGCCTTTCGGCATCTCGCCCTCGAGCGCGGACACGTTGGCGGCCCGCGCCATCCGCCGGATCGGCTCGATCCAGCGTCCCGCGCGGGCCATGTTCTCCGGGCTCGCGTCGCGCAGGAGTACCGGGGCCAGCACCGCGGGCGGGATGTTCATCTCCGCGCGCACCGCGCGCACCTCGCCGATCAGGCGCACCACCCAGTCAAGCTCGGCGCGCGCCGCCTCGGCCTCGCTTACCGCGACCGGGCCGGGCCAGGGCGCGCGAATCAGGCCGCATGGGGCGCCATAGCCGAGGCGGTCCCACAGCTCCTCGGTGACGAACGGGATCGCCGGATGCAGCAGGCGGAGCAGCGTCCCGAGCACATGCGCCGCCACGCCGCGCACCTCGCGCGCCGCCGCCGTATCGCCTTCGGCGAAGACCGGCTTGGCGAACTCCAGGAACCAGTCACAGAAATTGCTCCAGGTGAAATGGTAGAGAGTGTGGGCGTAATCGTCGATGCGGTACGCCTCCAACGCCGCAGTCGCTTCATCCACAGCACGATTTGCCGAGTCCAATATCCAGCGTGATAGCGGCAGCTTCGCTGAAGCAGGGTCGAAGCCCTGATCGGGACGGATGGCGTTCATTTCGCAGAAGCGCGCGGCGTTCCACAGCTTGGTGACGAAGCTTCGGCGGTTTTCGACGGATGCCGCACCTAGCTTCACGTCGCGCCCGGGCCCCGTCATCGCGCATATGGTGAAGCGCAGCGCGTCGGCGCCGAAGCGGTCGATCAGCTCCAACGGATCGATGACGTTGCCCTTGGATTTCGACATCTTCTGGCCGCGTTCGTCGCGCACCAGGCCGTGGATGTAGACGGTGCGAAACGGCACGTCGCCCATGACGTGCAGCCCCTGCATCATCATCCGCGCGACCCAGAAGAAGATGATGTCGAAGCCGGTCACCAGCACGTCTGTCGGATAATAGCGTGCCAACTCGGGCGTCCGCTCCGGCCAACCGAGCGTCGAGAACGGCCACAGCCCGGAGCTGAACCAGGTGTCCAGCACGTCCTCGTCCTGCGTCAGAGCGACACCAGCTCCGGCCGCACGCTGCGCCTCCGCCTCGGTCCGGGCGACGAACACCGCGCCGTCCGGGTCGTACCAAGCGGGAATGCGATGCCCCCACCACAGCTGCCGACTGATGCACCACGGCTGAATGTCGCGAAGCCAGGCGAAGAACGTGTTCTCCCACTGCTTCGGCACGAACTCCGTGCGCCTGCTCTCGACGGCTTCGATCGCGGGCTTCGCCAGGACGGCGGCGTTGCAGAACCACTGCGTCGTCAGTAGCGGCTCGATCGCCGCGCCGGAGCGGTCGCCGTGCGGAACCTGATGCGTATGCGTCTCGGTCGCCTCCAGGAGGTCGAGCCGCGCCAGTTCGGCCACGATCGCCGTGCGCGCCGTTTCGCGACCCTGCCCCTCCAGCGTCCGAAGAAACCCAGGGTCGGCGATCCCGTTGACCAGCGTGATCGACTCCTCGATCTCGGTCAGCGTCACCCGCGCCGCGCGGTCGAGCACGGAGGGCATCGGCAGCGAATGCCGCTGGCCAACCGCGAAATCGTTGAAGTCGTGTGCCGGCGTGATCTTCACCGCCCCCGATCCCTTCTCGGGATCGGAGTACGCGTCGGCGATGATCGGAATGCGCCGTCCGACCAACGGCAGGATCGCGAACCGCCCGATCAGGTCGCGCCAACGCGGATCGTCCGGATGCACCGCGATCGCCGTGTCGCCCAGCATCGTCTCCGGCCGCGTCGTGGCGACCACGATGAAGCGATTCTCGCCCTCGATGGGGTAACGGATGTGCCACAGATGCCCGCGTACCTCCTGGCTTTCGACTTCCAGGTCGGAGATCGCCGACTGGAATTTCGGATCCCAGTTCACCAGCCTGCGGTCACGATAGATCAACCCCTGTTCGTACAGGTCGACGAACACCTTGCGCACCGCCGTCGACAGCCCCTCGTCCATGGTGAACCGCTCGCGGGGCCAGTCGAGCGAGGCCCCGAGGCGCCGAAGCTGGCGCGTGATGGTGCCGCCCGACTCCGCCTTCCACTGCCACACGCGGGCGATGAACGCCTCGCGCCCGATCGCCTGCCGGCTCGTCTGTTCCTCGGCCAGCAGACGCTCCACCACCATCTGGGTCGCGATGCCGGCGTGATCGGAGCCCGGCTGCCACAGCACGTCGCGCCCCTCCATCCGCCGCCAGCGTACCAGCACGTCCTGCAAGGTGAACGTCAGCGCGTGGCCCATGTGCAGACTGCCGGTGACGTTCGGCGGCGGGATCATCACGGTGAACGGCGTCGCGGCCGAGCCCGGGTCGCAGGCGAACGCGCCCGCGCGCTCCCAACCGTCA
>JBDTFI010000085.1:0-7214 GCA_039938035.1 Acetobacteraceae bacterium
GCGCCCGGCGGAATACCTGGCGCGGGCCACGAGCCACGAAAGGTAGTTGGCGGCCACCCTCGCCGCCACCTGCCCGCGCCCCATATCAGGGCCACCTCGCGAAAGGACCCTCCGTGCCCGACACCAACCATGCCGACGCCATCCGCCTTACCCGCCTGCCCTCCGGCCTCACCGTCGTCACCGAACGCATGGACCGGGTCGAGACCGTCTCCTTCGGCGCCTATGTCGCCACGGGGTCGCGCCATGAGACGGCGGCGGAGAACGGCGTCTCCCACTTCCTCGAGCACATGGCGTTCAAGGGCACCGAGCGCCGGAGTGCCGCGAAGATCGCCGAGGAGATGGACGCCGTGGGCGGGCATCTCAACGCCTACACCGCACGCGAGCAGACCGCGTATTACGCCAAGGTCCTGAAGGAGGACACGACGCTGGCGGCCGATATCATCGGCGACATCCTGACGCACTCCACCTTCGATCCCGAGGAGCTGGAGCGCGAGCGCGGCGTCATCCTCCAGGAGATCGGCCAAGCCAACGACACTCCGGACGACATCATCTTCGACTATTTCCAGGAACAGGCGTACCCCGCCCAATCGCTCGGCCGCCCGGTGCTGGGCAGCGAGGAGACGGTGCGGGCGATGTCGCGGGCCTCTCTGATGGGCTACATGCGCCGCCACTACCCGGCCTCGAACGTGGTCGTGGCCGCCGCCGGGGCGATCGAGCACGACCAGATCGTGGATCTGGTGCAGTCCCATTTCGCCGACCTCGCCGCCGACCCGGCGCCGGGTGCGCCGGCCGGGCGCTACCAGGGTGGGGAGTTCCGCGAGGACCGCGACCTCGACCAGGTGCATATCGTCCTCGGCTTTCCCTCGGTCGCCTACGAGGACCCCGACTTCCACCCAACCTTGCTGTTGTCGACGTTGCTCGGCGGGGGGATGTCGTCGCGCCTGTTCCAGGAGGTGCGTGAGAAGCGCGGCCTGGTCTATTCGATCTACTCCTTCAACGCCCCGTTCATGGATGGCGGCCTGCTGGGGATTTACGCCGGCACCGGCGAGAGCGAAGCGCGGGAGCTGATCCCGGTGACCCTGGAGGAGTTGCGGAAGGTCCAGCACGAAGTGACGGATGCCGAACTGGCGCGCGCCCGCGCGCAGGCCAAGGCCGGGCTGCTGATGTCGCTCGAGAGTACCGGCAGCCGCTGCGAGCAATTGGCGCGCCAGATCCAGGTCTTCGGCCGCGTGGTGCCGGTCGCCGAGACGGTGGCGAAGATCAACGCCGTCGATCGCGAATCCATCCAGCGCGCCGCCGCCCGCCATTTTCGCGCCGCCCCGACGCTCGCCGTGCTGGGGCCGGGTGATCAGGTGCCGACCCTCGCGGCGGTGGCGGAGACGCTGCGGGCCTGACCCTGGGCGCTTCCCAACCTCGCCCCGCCCGGCCAGAATAGCCGCATGTCTCGCCGCCTCATCGAGGTCACGCCGGATCTGATGCTGCGGGCCTATCGCCACGGGCTGTTCCCGATGGCGGAGACGCGACAGGGCGACCGTCTGTTCTGGCTGGACCCGGAGCGGCGCGGCGTGCTGCCGCTCGATCGGTTCCATGTGCCGCGCCGGTTGCTGCGCACCGTGCTGGGGGGCGGCTTCGAGGTCGCCGCCGACCGCGACTTCCCGGTGGTCATCGCGAACTGCGCCGCGGCGGCGCCGGGGCGCGCCGATACCTGGATCAACCCGCAAATCGAGGCGCTGTTCATCGAGCTGCACCGAATGGGCGCGGCGCACTCGGTCGAATGCCGCCGCGACGGGGTGCTGGTGGGCGGGCTGTATGGCGTGGTGCTGGGCGGCGTGTTCTTTGGCGAGAGCATGTTCAGCTTGGTCCGCGATGCCTCCAAGGTGGCGTTGGTGCATCTGATCGCGCGGCTGCGCGTCGGCGGGTTCCGGTTGCTCGACACCCAGTTCGTGACCGGCCATCTGGCGCAGTTCGGCGCGCGGGAGATCCCGCGCGAGGATTATCGGCTCCAGCTTACGGCGGCGCTCGATGCGCCGGCGCGCTGGATCGCCGAACTGGACCCGGCGGCGCTGGCAAGTGAAATCCGCGTCCTCGCGACGCGAGAAGGAGAACAGGCTTGAGACATTCGATGATTGCCGCCGCCGTGCTGGCGCTGGGCTGTTCGCCGGCTTTCGCCTCCGACCTTCCTTCCTTGCACCCGTCGCGCGACGTCGCCGTCGTCTATCACGCCGACGGAACGGCGGAGGCCGGCGGCGTCTCGCAATCGCACACGATCCGCATGTTCTGGGGCGAGGCTGGGCAGGCGCTGCGGGTCGAGTTCGACGCGCAACCGATCGTCGCGCTGATCGACTTCAAGCGCCAGCGGATGGAGATGCTGATCGGGTCGCGCCAGATGGTGCTGGAGACCAAGCTCGATCCGACTTTGGTGCCCGGCTTCGTGCTTCCCACCGGGGCGAAAGCCGTGCGCGCCGGAACCGACACCGTGGCGGGCCTCGGCTGCACCGTATGGCGCCTGACCGGCCCGCGGGGGAGCGGCGCGGCCTGCATCACCGAAGACGGCGTCGTGCTGCGCGCCGAGGGCAAGGCGGAGCGCGGATCGGGACGGCTGGAGGCGGTGTCCGTCACCTACGCGCCGCAGGCGGCCTCCTTGTTCGCGCCGCCAGCGGGGTTCGCGCGGATGGACCTGCAGCACCTCCGGCGGTAGCGTCGGCCAACGAGGAGTGCAGGATGCTCAAGCTTGGCTACAAGGCGTCGGCGGAGCAGTTCGCGCCGAACCAGTTGCTCGCGTTCGCGGAGCGCGCCGAGGAGACGGGGTTCGACAGCGTCTTCGTCAGCGACCATTTCCAGCCCTGGAAGCACACCGACGGACACGCCCCGTTCGCGCCCGCCTGGCTCGGCGCGCTGGGCGCGCGGACGGGCAATATCGTGATGGGCACGAGCGTGCTGACGCCGACGTTCCGGTATCATCCGTCGGTCGTCGCGCAGGCGTTCGGCACGTTGGGCGCGATGTTCCCCGGGCGGCTGATCCTGGGCATCGGCACCGGCGAGTCGCTGAACGAAGTGCCGGCGACCGGCATGGCGTGGCCGGAGTTCAAGGAACGCTTCGCCCGCCTGCGCGAGGCGGTGCAGCTCATGCGCCGGCTGTGGACCGAGGAACGGGTGACGTTCGAGGGAACGTACTACAAGACCCAGGACGCGACGATCTACGACCGGCCGGATGCGCCGATCCCGATCTATGTCGCCGCCGCCGGCGCGCTGGTCGCCAAATATGCCGGGCGCCAGGGCGACGGCTTCATCTGCACCAGCGGCAAGGCATGGCCGCTCTACACCGACACGCTGCTGCCCAACGTCGCCGAGGGGCTGAAGGCGGCCGGCAAGAGCGACGCGGGTTATGACCGGATGATCGAGATGAAGGTCTCTTTCGACACCGACCCCGCCCGCGCCCTGGAGGATACCCGCCACTGGGCCGCGTTGGCGCTGACGCCGGAGGAGAAGGTCTCGGTCCATAGCCCCCTGGAGATGGAGCGGCTGGCCGCCGCGCTTCCGGTTGAGCGGGCGGCGAGCCGGTGGATCGTGTCGTCGGACCCTGACGAGCACATTGAGAAGATCCGGCCGTATATCGAGCTTGGCTTCAACCACCTGGTGTTCCACGCACCGGGGCCGGACCAGGAGCGGTTCCTGCGCCTGTATGCGGCGCAGATCCTGCCCAAGCTGCGGCAGCGGTTCGGGTGAGGTCGGGGCCAACCCCTCCCCCTAACCCCCTCCCGCAAAGGGAGGGGGGACTGCCCCGAGAGTCCCCCCTCCCCTTGCGGGAGGGGGTAGGGGGAGGGGTCGAACTCCGGGCGCTTCCGGACTTCCCGCTCGTCCGGCCCGGCGACGATCTCGCGGCACTGATCGCCGCCGGACTTGCGCGCGCGGGGATCACGCTGCGCGCGTCGGACTGCGTCGTGGTGGCGCAGAAAATCGTGTCGAAGGCGGAGAACCGGCTGGTCGCGCTGGCCGACGTGACACCATCGGCCGAGGCGCTCGCGTTGGCCGCGGAGGTCGGCAAGGACCCTCGGTTGGTCGAGGTGATCCTGGCGGAATCGGTGCGCGTGGTGCGGCGCCGGCCGAACCTGCTCATCATGGAGCATCGGCTGGGGTTCGTGATGGCGAACGCTGGCGTCGATCACTCCAACGTCGCCGCCTTGGGCCAGCCCGATCAGGTGCTGCTGCTGCCCGTCGATGCGGATGCCAGCGCGGCGCGACTGCGCGAGGCGCTGGCGGGGCTGTGCGGCGTGACGCCGGGCGTGGTCATCACCGACAGCTTCGGCCGGGCGTGGCGGCGCGGCACCTGCGGGGTGGCGATCGGTGCGGCGGGGATCGCCTCCTTGATCGACCTGCGCGGCCAGCCGGATCTGTTCGGACGCACCTTGGAGGTGACGGTCGTTGGCCACGCCGACGAGATCGCCGCCGCCGCCGGGCTGGTGCAAGGTCAGGCAGGCGAGGGCACGCCGGTCGTGCTGGTGCGCGGCCTGAGCGTGACCGCACCCGTCGCGCCGGCCGTTGAATTGGTGCGTCCGGCGGCCGAGGATCTGTTCCGGTGATCGTGGCGCTTTCGGGGGGGATCGGCGGGGCGAAGCTGGCACTTGGGCTCAGCCGCGTGTTGCCGGCGGGGGAACTGATCGTCGTCGCCAATGTGGGGGACGATTTCGACCATCTTGGCTTCGCGATTTCGCCCGACATCGACACGCTGACCTACACGCTGGCCGGGTTGGACAATGCCGAACTGGGCTGGGGACGGCGCGACGAGACGTGGTCCTTCATGGACAGCCTGGCCGCAATCGGCGGAGAGACGTGGTTTCGTCTCGGCGACCGCGACCTCGCGTTGCACGTCGAACGGACGCGCCGGCTCGCGAACGGCGAGACGCTGTCGGCGATCACGCGGGATTTCTGCCGCCGGCTGGGCGCGGCGGCGCGCATCCTGCCGGTCACGAACGACAGGGTGCGGACGCGGTTGAACACCAACGAGGGCTGGATGGATTTTCAGCCGTGGTTCGTCGGGCGGCGTGCCGAGCCGGCGGTGCGTGAACTGGCGTTCGCCGGCGCGGCGACGGCGCGGGCCGCCCCGGACGTACTGGCGGCTTTGGCGCAAACGGATGCGATCGTGATCTGCCCGTCCAACCCGTTCATCAGCATCGAGCCGATGCTGGCGATCCCCGAGATGGAGGCGGCGTTACGCGATGCGCGCGCGCCGGTCGTCGCCGTCGCGCCGATCATCGGCGGACGGGCGGTCAAGGGACCGACGGCGAAGATGATGGGCGAGTTGGGGACGGCCCCAAGCGCGCGCGCGGTGGCCGAGCGGTATGGCCGGTTGCTGAGCGTCTATGTCGCCGACGAGGCGGATGCGGGCACGCTGGACGGACTCGGTTGTCGCGTCGTGTTCGCGCCGACCTTGATGACGACGCTTGCCGACAAGGAGGCGTTGGCGCGCATCGTGCTGCGCGCCGCCGCCGAGGCGCGATGATCGAAGGCGTGTGGGCGGCCGTGCCGGTCAAGGAGTTCGCCGGTGCCAAGCAACGGCTCGCTTCGCTGCTGACGCCGGCGCAGCGCCAGGTGCTGGCGGCTGTGATGCTGGAGGATGTGCTTGCGGCGCTCGTGGCCGCGCCGTTGGCGGGCGTGATGGTCAACACGCTCGATCCGATGGCGCAGGCGCTCGCCCGACGCTACGGCGCGCGCATCGTGACGGACGACGCGCGCGGCGGACATAGCGGCGCGGTCGCGGCGATGGCGGCGATCATGGCGGCCGAAGGAGTGACAGGGATGCTGACCTGCCCAGGCGACATTCCGGCGATCACCGCAGCCGAGGTCGCCGCGGTGCTGGACGCGCACGGCGCCGCGCCGGCGTTCACCATCGTCGCGGCGCATGACGCGCGCGGGTCGAACGCGATCCTTCTCACGCCGCCGGATGCGATGGCGCTCCGCTTCGGCGACGACAGCTTCCTGCCGCATCTCGACGCGGCGCGCGTTCATGGTCTGACGCCGTGCATCGGGCGGGCCGACGGGATCGCGCTCGATCTCGACAATCCGGAGGATGTGCGGGCGTTCATGGCGGCGCCGCAGGCGCGCGGGACGCGGGCGTGGGGGTTGCTGACGGAGTTCTTGGATGCGATGCGGTGACAGTGGTGGCTAGAGCGGCGATCTCCGTCACGCTTGTCTCGGTTGCTTCCAGATGCGGCGCGTGGCGGGCGGGGAGCAGGACCGTGCGCACGCGATCCGGTAGCAGCCGCTCCGCCAGTCTTGCGTGCGCGATGGTGCCGTAGGGGTCGTTCTCGCCTTGCAGGATCAGGGTCGGAACGTTGATCCGCGCGACGTCCGCGGCGAGGTCGAAGGCTGTCGGGAAACCCGGGTCGAGCCATGCATCGGCCCAGCCGAGGAAGGTCGCATCGACGTCGTCATGATAGCGGGCGAGGCGGGCGCGCAGGCCGTTGTCGTAGTCGCGCCGGATCGCCGCGATGCTGGTGAGGCAGAGGTCCTCAGCGAAGAAGTGCGGCGACATCAGTACGAGGCCGCGTACTCGATCGTCGCCGATGCGCCCGGCGTGGATCGCCGCGATCGAGGCGCCGTCGGAGTGACCCACCAGCACGCAGCGTCGCACGCCGGCCGCGTCCAGCACCTGCGGCAACACCTCGATCGCCTCGCGCTGCATGTAGTCAAGCGGGCGCGGCAGGGTCACGGTGTCGGAGCGGCCGTAACCGAAGCGCGACCAGGCGAACACGCCGCATCCCGTCGCCGCGACGAGGCGTTCGGGGAAGTCGCGCCACAATTCCACCGAGCCCAGCCCTTCGTGCAGCAGCACGAGCGTCGGGGCGGAGTCGGACGACGGACCCCACGACGCCGCCTCCAGCCGTCCGGCCGGTAGTGTGATGTCGCGGCGCGTCACGGGGCCTGTCGCAGCTTGAAGCGCTGAATCTTCCCGGTTGCCGTCTTCGGCAGGGTCTCCACCACCTCGACCCAGCGCGGGTATTTCCAGACGCCGATGCGCGACTGGACGTGCGCCTTCAGCTCCTCGGCAAGATCGGTATGGGTCGCATCGGAGCGCAGGACGACAAAGGCTTTCGGCTTGATGAGGCCATCCTGATCGGCGTGCCCGACCACCGCCGCCTCCTGCACCGAGGGATGCGCGATCAACGCCTCCTCGACCTCGAAGGGGGAGACCCAGATGCCGCCGACCTTCATCA
>JBDTFI010000086.1:0-4371 GCA_039938035.1 Acetobacteraceae bacterium
CCGTCGCGCGCTGCCGCGCCGAGGCCGAGCAGGCGTTCGGCAACGGCGCACTGTACGTCGAGCGCTTGTTCCCGCGCGCGCGACACATCGAGGTGCAGGTCGTGGGTGACGGCACGGGCGCCGTGTCGCATCTCTGGGAACGCGAATGCAGCCTCCAGCGCGAACGCCAGAAGCTGATCGAGATCGCTCCCGCGCCCTTTCTGCGCTCTGCCGTTCGGGAGAAAATCCTGCTCGCCGCGACGATTTTGGCGGCCGCGGCCAGCTACCTCGGCGTAGGCACGTTCGAGTTTCTCCTCGACGCCAGTACGGAGGTGGACGACGCCAAGTTCGCGTTCATCGAGGCCAATGCGAGGCTGCAGGTCGAGCATACCGTCACCGAGGAGATAACGGGCATCGACCTCGTCCGCGCCCAGATCGAGATCGCGCAAGGCTGCAACCTCGGCCAAATCGGCTTGCGCCAGCAGGATATTGCCGCTGCGCGCGGAATGGCCCTGCAAGCGCGGGTGAATTTGGAGAGCATGGGGCCGGACGGCCGCGTGCGACCCGGCGGCGGCGTGCTCTCGACATACGAGCCGCCCTCCGGTCCGGGCGTTCGCGTGGACGGCTACGGCTATGCCGGCTATCGCACCAACCCCCGCTTCGACTCGCTGCTGGCGAAGGTGATCGTCCATGCCGCATCCGGGCGGATCGAGGATGCCGCGAGCAAAGCCTACCGGGCGTTGTCGGAGTTCCGCATCGCCGGCGCACCCACGAATATCGGATTCCTGCAGGCGCTCCTGCGTCATCCGGCGCTGATCGAGGGGCGGACGCACACGCGCTTCGTCGAGGAGCACGCGGCCGACCTCGGTGGCGTGCCGGATTCTCGCTACTTCGACCCGCCGGCAGGCACCGTTGGGCCGCGCCTGGCCGGGGCGCGGATCGATTCGATCGACCCTCTGGCGGTCGTTCAATACGGCAAGGCGGCGGCGATCGCTTCCGACGATCTCACCGACGAAATTGCCGGGCCGGAGGGAACGGTGGCGCTGCTCGCGCCGATGCAGGGCACCGTGGTCGCGATCAAGGCGGCCGAGGGGGATGCGGTGTCCCCGGGCCAGGAGATCCTGGTCATGGAAGCGATGAAGATGCAGCACGGCGTCGTCGCCAAGGTGGGCGGCATCGTTCGTGCCGTGACGGTGGCACTCGGCGACACGGTGTTCGAGGACCATCCGCTCGCCTTCATCGAGCCCGGCGAGACCATTTCCGGCACGGGTCGCGAGCAACAGCGGATCGATCCCGACTACATCCGCCCCGACCTCGCCGACGTCCTGGAGCGCCGGCGGCGCACGCGCGACGAGGCGCGGCCCAAGGCGGTCGCGCGCCGACGAGCAAGCGGGCAGCGCACGGCCCGGGAGAACCTCGCCGATCTCGTCGATCCGGACTCCTTCATGGAGTACGGCGCGCAAGTGCTCGCCGCGCGGCGGCGGGTCCGGACGGTGGAGGAATTGATCGAGGAGAGCCCCGCCGACGGGCTCATCATGGGCCTTGCGAGCATCAACGGCGAGCGGTTCCCGGAGGACAAGAGCCGCGCCGTCGTCGTGTCGTACGACTACACGGTGTACGCCGGCACGCAGGGCCGCATGGGTCATATGAAGCAGGACCGGATGTTCGAGGTCGCCGAGAAATGGCGCTTGCCGGTCGTGCTGTTCGCCGAGGGCGGCGGCGGCCGGGGCAGCGACACCGATAGCATCGGCATCAGCACCGAGACGTTCTACCGGCTGCCCGTCCTCTCCGGCCTCGTGCCGGTGGTCGGCATCGCGTCAGGCAGATGCTTCGCGGGAAACGCGGTCTTGTTGGGCTGCTGCGACGTGGTCATCGCCACCGAAAACGCCACTATCGGCATGGCTGGGCCGGCCATGATCGAGGGCGGCGGCCTTGGCGTTTTCAAGCCCGAGGAAGTTGGGCCGGTCATCGTCCAGGTCGCGAACGGCGTCGTGGACGTGCTGGTGCGCGACGAGGCCGAGGCCGTGCGGGTCGCCAAGCGGTATCTCTCCTATTTCCAGGGCCGGGTAACCGAGTGGTCCTGCGACGAGCAGCGCGCGTTGCGGCACATCGTTCCCGAGGACCGGCTCCGTGGCTACGACATGCGCGCGCTGATCGAGATCCTGGCCGACCGGGATTCGGTGCTGGAGCTGCGGCGGGGCTGGGGCCACGGCATGATCACGTCGCTGGTCCGCATCGAAGGACGCCCGCTCGGCGTGATCGCCAACAATCCGCGCCATCTGGGCGGCGCGATCGACAGCGATGCGGCGGACAAGGCGGCGCGGTTCATGCAGCTCTGCGACGCGCACGACATTCCGCTGCTGTCGCTCAACGACAATCCCGGCAACATGGTGGGACCGGAGGCGGAGAAGACGGCGCTGGTACGCCATTGCTGCCGCGCCTACCTGGTCGGTGCGAATCTCAGTATCCCGACCTTCATGGTGTGCATCCGCAAATCGTACGGGCTCGGCAAGCTGGCCATGACCGGCGGCTCCATGCGTCTCGGCGTGTTCGCCGTCGCCTGGCCGACGGGAGAGTTCGGAGGCATGGGGCTGGAAGGGCAGGTCAAGCTGGGGCGCCGCAAGGAATTGGCGGCGATCGAGGATCCCGCCGAGCGCCGCGCCGCCTATGAGCGGATGGTGGCCGAGTTGTACGAGCGCGGGCGTGCGATCAACGAGGCCATGCTGTTCGGCGTGGACGACGTTATCGACCCGGCCGAGACCCGCCAATGGATCGTCGCCGGCCTGCGTTCGGTGCCCCCGCCGCCCCCACGCACAGGCAAGAAACGGCCCTGCGTGGACGGGTGGTGAGCGGAATTCGTATTCGAGAAACCCGTATCAGCCGATATTCAATCCAGCGCCCATCAGCCCTTCTTCAGGACGGCGTCTGCCTTCTTGTCGATCTTGCCCTCTTCGGCCTTGGACATTCGGCCGGCCTTTACGGCCTGGCTCGCGCGGGCCTTGGCGTTGCGGGCGTGAGGCTTGTCCTCAATCGGATAGGCACGCTTCTTCGATTCGGCGAAGTCCTTGGCGGGAAGCTTCTCGCGGTCGTCGGTGTCGAGTTCGGCCATGATAATCTCCCTCGTATCGAAACCTAAACGCACGGGCGACCAAGTTGTTCCGGCTGTGGCGCAAGCCGGCGCTTTTTTTAGTTGTGCGGCGAACGTCGGCAACCTACGGCGTGGGGGACATGTACGTTGCCCTACCGCGTGGCTGCACTTATGATCCGGTCGGTGCCATTGGCTACTACGGCTGCAACGGCGCCTGGTTCCGGCCGTATTACGGTGCCAACGGGGTCTATGACCGCGTCGTTCCGGCGCCTTGATAAGTATCGTGGATGACATGCTTTGATCGGAGACCCCATCGTGGCCACGCAGGACACGCCCCGATCGTCGACGCTGGTCCACAGATTGCGCCATGAGCTGATCAAATACGGGCTGATTTCCGCGTATCTGTATGTCTGCTTCGGCGCGTTGTTGCTGTACAAGGCGGTGGTTCTTCGTGGCGTGGGAATTAGCTACGCGCCTTACGGATTGGCCGCGATCAAGGCGCTCATCCTGGCGAAATTCATCCTGCTTGGCCACGCCGCGCGCGTCGGCGATCGCTACAGCCGCCGCCGGCTGATCCACGTCATCCTCTACAAAGCGCTGCTCTTCCTGCTGTTGCTGGTCGTCCTATCGGTGATCGAGGAGGTGGTAGTGAACGTGCTGCACGGTGGTACGGTCGGTGCGTCCATGACTGAGCTGGAAGGGAGCCGGCTGTGGCAGATCCTCTCGACCAGCCTGATCATGTTGCTGATCCTGGTTCCCTATATCGCATTCACAGAACTGTCCGTGGTGCTCGGCGAGGGCAGGCTCCGGCGGCTTCTTTTCGAGCATCAAGGGGGGTCAGGAAACTTCCATCGATCGCGGCCTCCGCCTGAGTAGGATCGTAGGCGCCGGGCACGGAACCGTCATCGACGCCGAAGCCTAGCGCCCGCCCGCACCAGCGACGCACGCACGGTCACTCGGGCCTACCGCCATTCCGTCCTGGAGAAGAACTGCGCCTGGGCAGGAGCGCTCGCCACGCTGGTCAAGAAACGTATCGCCGCGGCGGTGGATCGCCGAATCATCGCGGGTCGCCTCGAAAATTAACGGCGCCCGTTGGCCCGGAAAGCCATTGCAACCCGCCCTATTTGCGCAAGCGGCGAACGGCGCCGGTTCCCCGGCGCCGTTCAGTCCCTCCAGGCGCCCTTACGAGTCCGTCCGTCGTGAGCGAGGACGGATCAGCCGCTGCCACCGCCGCCGGAGTTGGTCCAACGATTGATGTCCGTCACGGGCGCCATTGTCAGATGCATATTGGCGCATCCCTGACC
>JBDTFI010000087.1:0-9757 GCA_039938035.1 Acetobacteraceae bacterium
CTCCACGACCTTCATCCCCCAGCCCTTCGCGCTCAACGCGAAGAGCTTGCCGCCGCCGGAATTTTACTCCGGCGCAACCGGACCACCCGGCCACTTCAGTGAGGGATTTTGTCTCCGGCGCGTACACAGATCGTTGGCGACCCAGATTGTCGCGCATCTCGGTTTGTGATTGTCGCGCTACAAGCACCGCCTGCGCCGCCCCGGGCGGTTGACGGAACGCCACCGTGACCGCGCCCTGCCCGTATTTGAGCGCGTTGGTGACCAGCTCGGCCGCGATCAAGCCGAGCGTGGTCGCCTCCTGCGCGGGCCAAGTCGCCTCGTCGGCATTCAGGTGTATCGCGCGCCCTTCCGCGGCGGCGCAGCCCTTGCTCCCAGTCCCGCACGGCTGCAACGGCCAAGCCGATGATGTCACCAGCGGCGCTGATACGCCATACGGTCAGCGCCGCACGATTTGTACGTCGGCGGGCACCTGGAACAGCGCGGACGGCAGGGAGCCGACCTTGATCCTGTCTTGCGTCACCGTCCCTCGCACCTCCCGCCCTTGGGGGTCGAGCGAGACGAATGTTTGCCGGATCATGATTCCGTCGGCTCGGCAGGTGGTCCGGGAAAAGTCGATCCAGGCGCCCTCGCGGTCGAACTGCTCGACCCGCACGCGCGTTCCATTTGGCCCTTCCTCGTCGATCACGCGGGTAGCAGGGCGTGTCTTCGGGGAAAGGGGCAGGGCCAACTCCATGCCTTGCCGGGCGTCGGGATCAAACACCACGAGGCGATGCACGTGCTTTTCGCGAATCGTCACGCGTGGCCGCCCATTTGCGACCGTCTCCTCCCGGATGATGTTGCCCGCCACATAAACCACTACTTGTTCGGTCCTGCCGGCGACGGTCACGGCACGCTCGGCGCTGTAGTCGGGCGTCGCCCCGCCGCATTCGCCTGCGCGGGCCGGGGGCGCCAACGCGATGAGGAGGCCGAGGAGCGCAGGCAACAGGTCACAGGATCGGATGCGGAGCCCAGGGAGGCGCATTGATAACCTTCTCCATGGAGTTGGTGAGCGACAATCCGTCGCGCGGCCGCATCAGCTTGGCGCCGGGCCGCAGCGGCGTCCCGGGTCGCCAGACCGCAAGGGCATAACCCGTGAACTCCGTTCGGAACTCGGGGTCGCCCATCGCCAGTTCTCCGACGATGGGGTCCGAGACGTAGTATACTCCGCGTCCGATGCGGCGCAGCACAACGAAATGCTGGAACGCCTTGTTGGTGAGTTGAACGATGACGGGACCGTTCAGCTTCGACAGTTCTGGTAAGCCTATTCTCACGCCCTGGGCCTTGAAGCCGAGCTGCCCGGCCGCGAAGATCAGATCGTCGAACGAAAGCCCTGTCTCGCGCCGGCGCGCGATCTCCTGCAAGCTGTATCGCCCTTCGAGCGCGTGGATCACGTCGGCCTCGCTGGTCGGGCGATACCAGTAGTAGGTCAGCACCGTGGCGATGCTGGCCGCGCCGCATGTGTAGTCGAATCTTTGGGGGACGGTCGCTTCGAAACGAAGGGCCAGCAGCGACATCGGGCGCGTTGGGACGGCCTTGCCAGGACCGGCGCAGGCGGACAGGAACGCGAAGGCTAGACCTGACGCGAAGACGGGAAAGGTTGTCATGTCGGGTGCCCTTCACGCCGAGTATACCGTCCGTTCAACGCATATGGTCTGTTGTAATCTAGAATCGATGGCGAACGCCGACACCGATGTCCAGGCTGGGGACATCCCTCGTCAATCCGGCGCCGAGCGATGGGTCGATCCAGGTGTTGGGAAGGATTCGCTGAATCAGCGACACGCGAACCGACACAGGCTCTAGCGCGGATTGCGGGACGACGTGCCGATCGACGGACAGCTGGCTCTGGTATGCACCGAGAACCTGGAATCCAAGCGTCGACTTCTCGGAAATGGCGAAGCTGAAACCGAAATTGTAGGTGTAGATCACGCCATTCTGGACGGTGTGGCCCTGCACTCCTTGCGGAAATAGGTAACGCAGGCCGGTGCCGAAGAAAAGGATAAGGGGATCGACCGTCTTATAGAGCTGCATGTTGGTGACGAGACCCCAGGCGCCGCGGGAGAGATAAGACGCGTTCAGATCAATCGGATTGGGGTTGTACCCCCGCAACGCGGGGTTGGGCTGATAGGTGCTGAAGTCGTATGGCTTGACGCCGGTCGGAAGCAGGGCGCCCAAGGAGAGCACCAGGCCAGGAGTATCAGAGGTCTGTTCATGGACACGTGCGTTCGCCTGCAGCAGCACGTCGCCGAATCCCGAGGCCTGCTTCGATTGCGTGCGAAACGGGCCAATCCCCCGGGTCCGCGTCGATGTGAACGCTGGTATGGTGGTGTTGAGCTCCAGCCAGTCGAGGATACCGAGGCGAACCGATGTGGCGGAAGCGAACGCGCGGTCGGTCTGCAAGAAGCCGTTGTTGTGGGTGTAGTCGGCCTCGGTGGACACCTCGAAATGCCTGGGTTTCAGGGTGACGGAGTTCCCCCGAAAGACGAATGTCTCCTGCGGTGCCTCGGCCGGTGCGCCCGCCTCGACGCCGGGAGCCGGCGCGGTTGAAGAGACCGGTGCGCTGGGAGGTGGTGCGGTTGCCGCCTCGCTGTCCGAAATTGCGTCGTTCGGGCGGGACGGAAGGGTGCGCGCCTCCGTGAGGCGCGACTTGGTCGTCGCGCTCCGCCGCTGGGTCGCGGGAAAGGATCGTGAGGGCGTCTTCACCTCCAGCGTCGCTTCGACCTCGCTTAATCGCTGCTCAAGGGCGCGGATCCGGGCTTCCAAGACACGCTCGCGCGTGTCACTGATGGCTTGAGCGCTGAGCGGGGCAAGCAAGTCAATCGACAAAAACGCGGCGAAAGCGCGCGCGAAAACCCGCATCAGCACGCGGCGCAACGTTGCGCCCCGCGCGCTCCCGACGTGCCGCCGTGATGGTTAATACCCTTGCACCTGGTAGCTGTACGCGAGCGAAAATAATTGGTAGGCGTAGTCGGCGTAGGTGGCGGCGGACGCATAATCGCCGTATTGGCCGTACAATGAGGCGTAATTGGCAAAATCGATTCCGTACGAGCCATAGTAATCAGCGTAATAGCCCTTTCCGACCACCGCTTTGTTTTGTGCCGTGGTCAGGGGCGTGACGGACGCGCCGCCAAAAATGGGGCTGACCTCGCTTGCATGAGCGGCCGGTCCAATCGCAGCAGCCGATAGGATCAAGCCCAAGCTGGCAATCCGTGCTTGCATGGTTTCCCTCCTCATTACCCTGTTCGATGCCATCCGGCCACGTTCTTCCAGTATCCTTGGTCGTCAAATGTCTGGCAAGATTAGGGCGGAGATCGAACAAACCCGTGAGCTGGTGCTGATACCGTCGCGCCGGGCTGTTGACTCCGAAGTGATTTGGGGCGGCGCGGGAAGCGGTGATTCTGTCGGGGTCCGCCGATTTTGGGAGGACGCGATGGGGGCTCGGAGGCTTGCGATCCGATCGGACACCACCGTCGACGAGTTGCGGCGGCTCGCGCGCCGCGAGCCGAGCCGGGCTGCGTCGTCGCGGATGTATGCGATCGCGCACGCGCTGGACGGCGTGTCGCGGGGGCAGGCGGCGCGACTGGCCGGCATGGAGCGCCAAGCTCTTCGCGACTCGGTGGTGCGATACAACGCCGAGGGCCTTGCGGGACTACAGGATCGCCCTCGGCCGGGTCCGAACCCAGGCTGGACGAGGCCGAGCAAAAAGGTTTGTCCGAACTGATCCTCAACGGGCCGGATGTCGAGGCGAGCGGGCTGTCGGCCTGGACGCTGCCGGAATTGTGCGGCGAGATCGCGACCCGCTGGGGCAAGCGGTTTCATCCTGCCAGCCTGTCGCGGGTGGTGCGCCGATTGGGATTTTCGCGGCAGAAAACGCGTCAAGTGCATCCAGAAAGCGACAAGGCGGCCCAGGCGGCCTTCGTCCAAGGATCAGCAGTTGCACGCGGCCGATCCCCTTCAGCAGCCGTGCATAGCGGCCGTCACCACGGGCCAGTTGCCAGCGTTTCGAGCAGCCGGGATAAGGGGACTCACCTTGCGTCCCTCCGGCGCGATCGCATCGCGCGCCTGCCAGAACTGGATACGCCTGATCTCGACCTCCGAGGCGGGAATCAGTCGCGGCATCCAGAGCGTCACCGCCCCGCGGGCGACGGCGGCCTTGTAGACCGAGTGGCGCAGGATCGCGGCGCGCACGCCAGTCAAGCCCGGCTCTACCGCAAGCTTGGTGGAACGTATGACCACTTCGAACAACCCCCGCCTCCTCGGCCCAAGGGGATGCACCGCAAGACGTATGAGCGGCTCGAGGCGGAGCTCTATGCGGCGATGGAAGCCCACGAGGAGGCCTTTATTGCCGGGGCTTCCGCGATCCTCGGGCGGCTCGAGAAAGCCGACGCCAAGCGACGGTAGAGGGACGCATACGCACCGGGATGCCGGGACGGTGGTGTCGTCGGCGTGCAGCACCTGGCCGGCCCCGGATATGCCGCCCGATGGCCTCGGCCGGGGGCGTGAGCAGGAACACCGCCTGTCCCACCTAATCCGCGAGTGTCGAGCGGTCGAGCTCGACGCCCTCGCGGGCATAGATGTCGGTTTGGCGGTGCAGCGGCGGAACGCTGGCTGGTCGAACGCACAATCGCATGGCTCAACCGGTGCCGCCGGCTTGCCAAAGATTGGGAATGCCTCAACAAGGTCTGGACTTGCGTTTCTGCGCTGGGCGTCCATACGGCTCATGACGAGACGGCTATGCCAAACAACGGTTTGATCTGAGATAGACTCTAATGAGGCGCGGCGTCCAGCCGAATCCGGTGAGGTATTGTCGCCAGGCTCAGAGCGTGGCGGACACACTCCTCATCCCCCAGCACGGCTGCCGTTTCCGCTGGGGTCATCGCGGCCAGGGCCTCGTCAAGCGTGTCCGCCTCCTCCAACTTGGCGCGGCCCACCACAAGTGCCAGCGGGAGCGGGCCGTCGCGGCGACGGCGGGGCGGTGGCAGCATGGAGAGATGCGCGGACAGCAGCATCGGGTCGGTGAACAGGCGGCGCACGCCTGTTGGTCCGGCGCCCCTCATGGCCGCCCGATACAGGTCGGTGGCGCGGCGCAGCACGGGAGGCGGGGCGGTCTCCTCAGGGGTGCGCAAAAGGCCCACGCGGCGGAGCGCGCGGCCGGTGGCGCGATGACCGGTCAAGAGTGCGAGCGGGATGGCGAGCACCAGGCCCGCCGCGACCGGCAGCATCCAGAGCGCGAGATAGGGCGAAACAAGTACCGCCGCTCCCGCGAACCCAAACCCGAGCAGCGTGTGCGGGCCGTAGCGCCGTGCGATCTCCGCAACGGCAATGCCGCGGTCCTCCCGCCGCTGCGGATGCCAACCGGAATCCCGCCCGCGCAGCACGGAGATCACATCCAGCGTCTGCGTCAGCATGGCGATCGGCGCGATGAGGCCGGACAGGATCGTCTCCACGAACACCCCAATGAGCAGGCGCAGCCCCCCTCCGCAGCCCCGGCGTTCTTGGCCGCGCAGCAGGGTGGCGAAAAGGCCCAGCAGCTTGGGCGCGAGCAGCACGCCCATCGCCGCCTCGAACAGCCAGCGCGCGCGCACCGGGTCCACAACTGGCCAGCGCGGGAACAGGCTGCGGCCCGCCGGAAAGTAGTCGAACGGCTCAAAATGCGCCTGCAGCGCGATCAGCAGCCCGACCAGCAGGAACAGCAACCAGAGCGGGGCCGTGACATAGCATCCAATGCCCGTCAGCAGATGCGACCGGCTGACCCAATGCAGCCCGCGCGCCGGCAGCACCGCGACGTGCTGGAGGTTTCCCTGACACCAGCGTCGGTCGCGGATAGCGACATCGATCAGCGAGGGCGGGCATTCCTCGAAGCTGCCGCCCAGGCGAGGGAGCATATGCACGGCCCAGCCGCCTCGGCGCAGCAACGCCGCCTCGACGAAGTCGTGGCTCAGGATGTGGCCGCCGAACGGCCTGCGGCCGGCTAACACGGGCAGCCCCGCACACTCGGCAAAGGCGCGCGTGCGGATCATCGCGTTGTGGCCCCAGTAGTTGCCCTCCGCCCCGTGCCAGCACGCGAGCCCATGCGCGATCACCGGCCCGTAGACACGCGCGGCGAATTGCTGGAGCCGCGCGAACGGCGTGACCGCGCCGACGATCACTGGCAGCGTTTGCACCAGCCCAGCGCCCGGGTGGCGTTCCATGTACGCGACCAGGCGCAGCAGCACCTCCCCGGTCATCACGCTGTCGGCGTCGAGGATTAGGAATTGCGGATAGGCTCCGCCGAAGCGCATCACCCAGTCGGCGATATTGCCCGCCTTGCGCGCAACGTTCTGGGCACGCCGTCGGTAGAACAGCCCGGTGGGTAGGCGTACGCGCAGCGCGAGGAATGCCGCCTCCTCCTCAATCCAAATATCGGGATCGGTGGTGTCGCTCAGCAGAAAAATGTCGAACCGGTCGCGCGCGCCGAGGGAGGCGAGCGACTCCGCGATCGCCTCGACGGCCGCCCCCACGCGGGCGGGGGACTCGTTGTAGGTGGGCATCAGCAGCGCGGTGCGGGTGAGCGGCGGCCCGCGGGCCAGGTCCGCGAGAGCCTGGCCGCCACTGCGCAGAACCGAGGCGAAGCCCGCCACCGCGCTGGTGAAGGCGAGCGCGATCCAGCCGAACAGCAGCACGAACAGCAGCACCATCACCGCGCCCAGCGCGGTCAGCCCATTGCTCGCCAGCACGTGATACATCTGGTGAGCGGCAGCCCCGGTCATCGCGAGCGCGCCGCCAATCACGGCAACGCGGCGCAACCCGATCCGCGGGGGCGATGTCGCGGGCATGGCGCGCGCGCCCACCGCGTGCAGCTTCTGCGCGGGCATAGGCAGCGGCGCCTCCTCGGGGAGAGCCCGGAAATCATCAGGAATACGAGCGAGGCGATCGGCGCTCTGGCGACTCAGGGGGTCCACCGGTAAATCCATGTCTCGGTCAGCGACTTGTCGCCGTCCATCAGCCGCGCGTGAAGCTCGACAAGCTTCTGGCCTTCGGGCGACATCTCCAGGCTAATGCGCCAGGCATTCAGATCCGGGTTCGGCTGGCTGACCGGATTGAGCAGCTTGCCACCGGCGTTGGTCGCATCCAGCGTGGGCGTGGTCCCGGCCGGCAACGCCTTCAGCGCCGGCCCGGCCATATCGAGCACGAACAGCCGGTTTTTCTGATCCCACGATAGCCCGCAGCGTGTCTGCGTCACCTTGCCTAGCTTGGTCTCACCGGGAGCCGACCAGCACCAGTGCAGGCGGTAGTTTATCAGGTACTCGCCCTTGGCCTTCAGCGCATCGTGCGGGCGCCAGAACGTGACGATGTTGTCGTTGACTTCGCGCGCGCTCGGAATCTCGACCAGCTCCACCGCGCCGCGGCCCCAGTTACCGATCGGTTCCACCCAGAGCGAGGGCCGCTTCTCGTAATGCGCCTCCAGATCCTCGAAATCGGCGAAGGCTCGCTTTCGCTGCATGAGCCCGAAGCCGCGTGAATTCGTGTCGGAGAAGCTGCTAAACTGGAGCGCGCGCGGGTTGGTCAGCGGGCGCCAGATATGCTCGTCATGTCCGGTCCACAACAGCAGCCCATTCGAATCATGTACGGCCGCGCGGTAGTCGTCGTATCCGGCCCGGTTGTTGGCGTCGAAGAAGAACATGCTGGTCAGCGGCGCAATACCGGCCTCGGCGATGTCCGAGCGGGGATAGAGTGCCATTTCCGTATCGAAGATTGTCGCCTCGCCAGGCCGGATGGTGAAACGGAACGCGCCCGCCGCGCTGGAGCTGTCGAGTAGCGCATGCACCACCATCGAGGTGCTGTTCTTGGCCGGGCGCTCCAGCCAGAATGTCTTGAAGGCCGGGAATTCCTCTCCTGCCGGATCGGCCGTCTTGATCGCCAGCCCGCGCGCCGATAGCCCGTAACCCTGCCCCTTCGCCACGGCGCGGAAATAGCTGGCGCCCAGGAACGCACAGACCTCGTCGTAATAGTCAGGCCGGTTGATCGGCGCGTGAATGCGGAACCCTGCGAAGCCGAGCTCGGCCGAGGCGGGCGGCGGGGCGGTTTTGGCGAAGGTGAACAGGTCAGGGCTGTAGCGGATCGGGCTCGCCCGCCCGTCCGCGACCTGGAAGATCTCGACCTTGTCCTTGAACAGGAAGCCTCGATGGAAGAACTCCACTGTGAAGCCGAGCCCCAGGTCGCGCCAGAGCGCGTGTCCGGGGTCGAAGCGGATGGCGCGGTAGTCCTGGTAATCGAGGTTCTTCAGCGTGTCCGGCAGGGTCGCGTTCGGCGGCTTGAATGGCTCGGCAGCCAAGGCGCGGGCGAGGTTGCGCACGCTCGCAGCATCGAATGGCGCGGAGTCCTGGGCCGGGGCGGCGGCGCGCGCGGGCGCCCGCCGGGTCGCGAGGACCGCGCCACCGGCGATCAGCAGCTCTCGACGACGCACCGCCTAACCCTCCCAGCCGGTCAGCTCACGTAAAGCAGGCAATTGCGGCGACAGGATGCTGGCAATCCGGCAGGCCTTGATCGCGGATCTGACAGATCGCACTGGAGCGCGTCGAATGCCGCTCAGGGGCCCCGGCGTCACCTTCATTCAATTGGACGACCTCGGGCACTTTCCATAAGAGGCCATTTCGGAATCACGCCGGAACGTTCGTTAGCGTGGGTTGGATGGTCGGGCCAGATGTGATTCTGGGCAGGTGTTCGAAGCCTTGCCGGAG
Organism: Acetobacteraceae bacterium; assembly: GCA_039938035.1. Classification (GTDB taxonomy): domain Bacteria; phylum Pseudomonadota; class Alphaproteobacteria; order Acetobacterales; family Acetobacteraceae; genus DATFDN01. Next base: position 8,757 of record JBDTFI010000087.1, read on the forward strand.
ACCCCCATGTGGACGCCGACCACCCGTGCGCAGCATAGCCGCGCTGGGTTGCGCTATGGAAGTGACGTGACCGACGCGGAGTGGGTGATCCTCTCGCCATTCCTGCCCTCGCCGAGCCGGTGCGGGCGTCATCGAAAGTGGGAGATGCGGGAGATCGTCAACGCCATCTTCTACGTCCTTCGCGGCGGGATCGCATGGAGCCTGTTGCCGAAGGAGTTCCCGCCCTGGCCCACGGCATATCGCTGGTTCGCCCGGTTTCGTGACGACGGCACCTGGGAGAGGATCAATCACCACCTGGTCATGCTCGACCGCGAACGGGTTGGTCGCGAGGCCAGTCCAACGGCGGCGGTGATCGACAGCCAGAGCACCAAGACGACCGAAAGCGGCGGCGAGCGGGGATATGACGGCGGCAAGAGTGCGCCTCGAAGGCGCGCATCATCTATGGAGGAAGGTTCCATCCGGAGAGTTGTCGATTGATCCGGAAGCTGACGAGCGGTGCGGCTGGGCAACTGGCCTCGACGGCGCTCGGCCGACTGCTCGATCAAGTCCCGCCGGAACGGTGGTCCGTGCTCCTGGAGCGGCCACGTGGCGCACCAATGGCTCCCCCGAGAGACCCCCCATTACCCCCTGATCCAGCCGCCCCTTGGCCGCGCTCCAACCATCGGCCATTCCGCTGGGAGACCGACACGGCTCCCGACGAGTGGCCACTGTGAAAGGGACATTCGCGACCATCTCGCAAGCCCGATCCCGCCGAGGGCGGCGTAGCCTTGGGGCGAGGCTTCGGCCGGACCAGCCATTGGTGTGAATCGGCGTCCAAATTTGGTTCTGACTCAATGTTGGTGCAATTTGGGCGGAGCATGAGCGGCATTCCGTTGGAGGATGCTGATCATGAGCCGCGATCTGTCGCTTGCGCCGTGCGGGCTTGTCGTCGAGCGTATCGAGGTGGAGCCCAGCGGGCTGGTCATTTTGGCCCGCCCTGCTGTGAAGACCGCTGATTGTCC
>JBDTFI010000088.1:0-2688 GCA_039938035.1 Acetobacteraceae bacterium
ATGGTGGCGCGGATGTCCTTCTCGTGGCCGTATTTGGCGCGGCCGGCCTTCTGGATGGCCTGCTCCATCGCCTCGATCACCTCGTCGCGGTCGATGTTCTTCTCCCGCGCGACGGCGTCGGCGACCAGCAGCAGTTCGGGGCGGGCGATCGCGGTGTCCATGGTGGCGTTGTGCTCCATCAGTTCGCCGGCTTGCTCTCGGCGGTCGCCGCGATCAGCGCGTCGGTCAACACCAGCTTGGCCCGGCGCAGCAGGTGCAGCGGCAGCATGACCTCGGTGCCGTCGTCAAGGCGCAGTCGCGCCGCGTCGTCGTCGGCGCCCAGCACGATGCCGGAGAAGCGTTTGCGCCCGTCGATCGGTTCGACCGCCTCGGCCCGCGCGAGGTGGCCGGCGAAACGGTTCCAATCCTTCACCCGGGTGAGCGGGCGGTCGATGCCGGCCGAGCTGACCTCGAGCGTCCAGGCGCTCGGCAGCGGGTCCGCGACGTCGAGCACGGCGCCGACGGCCCGGCTGATCGCCTCGCAATCGGCCACGGCGATCTGGTCGCCGTCGGCGCGGTCGGCCATCACCTGCACGGTCGGCCGGTCGCGGCCCATGACGGAGACGCGCACCAGCTCGAATCCCATATCTTCAAGGGTGGGTGCGATGGCGGCGCCGATCCTGGCTTCCAGGGTGGTCTCTGTGGTTCGGTGAGGTGTCAAAACAAAAAAGGCGGCCCGCAGGCCACCCCCCCGTTGCACTGCGGAGAATGAGTACGCGTGCTAGATAGCGAGGCGCGGGGGTGGACGCAAGGGCACGCCTTATGCCGCCGGGCGACGCCAGCGCCGGCCATCGCCCGCGAGATCGCGTGGGCGCAACGTGAACAGCATCAACGGGCCGAACAGCGTCAGCACCGCCAGCAGGACGTAGGCCGCCGCCCAGGCGCCGCCCATCCGCGCGCCGCCCGCCAGATCGAGCGTGGCGCCGAAGACGATCGGCCCGACCGCGCCGCCGGCGAAGCCGAGCATCGAGTGCATCGCGATCGTCGAGCCGCGATAGCCGGGCAGGGCGTTGCCGAGGGCGCCCGCGGTGACCGATGCGCTCTCGCTCGTCATCAGCGGCCCGTGCAGCAAGGCAAGCATGACCGTCAGCAGGTAAGGGCCCTGGGTCGTGCCGAGCACGGCGGCGACCCCCGCCGATGCGGTCATCAACACCACCACCGTCCGCTTCCGGCCGAATCGGATCGAGAACTCGTTCCCCATGAAGATTGAGAGAATGCCGAGCAGCGACATCATGAACGCGACATGGGCCGGCGAAAGCCAGTCGGGGTTCCTCCCATGCCGGGCGGCGACGAAGCCGAGAAACGTAATGATCCAGGAACGGGCGGTATAGAGTTCCCAGCTATGCGCGAAGTAAGCCAGCGAGTAGCCGAGCGCGTGCCGGTTGCGGAGCACGGGGCGGAAATCGAGCAATGCGGTCCCCGGTCGCTCTCTTACCGGTGTCGGGCGCACCGTCAGCACCACCAGCGCCGCGGCGAGGGCCGCCGTCATCGCCGGCACCAGGAATGCGGCCCGCCAGGTGAAGGCCTGGGCCAGCCGATCGGCGATCAGATAGGAGGTCGCCGAGCCGATCCCGAAGCACGCCGTATAGAGCGCGACAGCGCGAGACTGCTTGTGCGGCGGAAGGTGGTCGGCCAGCAGCCGCAGCCCCGGCATGTACGTCCCCGCGAGGCCCGCCCCGGCCACCGCCTGAAACAGGGCGGCGGTCACCAGGCCGTTGGCGAACAGCCCGAAACCGCCCATGCCGGTCACGGTCAGCGCGGCGCCCAGGAGCCACACGCGACGCGAGCTGATGCGATCGGTGACGCTGACCAGGAATGGAACGGCGACCGTATAGCCCGCGAAGAAGCTTCCCCCGATGATTCCGGCATCGGTATTGCTCAGGCCCCAAAGGTCGCGCAGCGGCGCCAGGAGAAGCGGATAGCTGGAGAAGCCGACCATTGTCAGTGCCTCGGCCGTGCAGAGCACGACCGTGAGCCACGGTCCGGAAATGCCGAGCATCCGCGTTTGTAGGGGCGTTGGCCGGCCGCGGCCAGCCGCGAGACATGCGAGCGCGATACCGCGCTGAAAATCCATCGCGTCCGCCGCGCCCGATCATCAAAGTGTGGCGTTGACGATGGTTTAGCTCCGGTACATGCTGGACCCGCCAATTCCAGTGATAATTCACTCGACCTTGCGGTATCGAAAGGAGCAGGCCGCATTGCCCGACGACGCTAACAGGAAACCGGAGCAGCGCGGCGGCGACGAGGCGACGGCGGATGACGCCGCCCGCCTTCCTCCGGTCGTGGGCATCGGCGCCTCGGCGGGCGGCATTGAAGCGCTCAGCCATTTCTTCGACGCCATGCCCTCCGACGCCGGGCTGGTGTTTGTCGTCGTGCTGCACCTCGACCCGACCAGGGAGAGCCAGCTTTCCGCGATCCTGGCGCTGCACACCGCCATGCCGGTCATCGAGATCGAGGATGGCATGCGGGTCTTGCCGGACCACGTTTACGTCATCGCGCCCAACTTCGATCTGACGCTCCAGAACGGCATCCTGCGCCTCACCGAACCGGCACAGCCGCGGGGCCACCGCCACCCGGTCGACGTACTGTTCCGCTCGCTCGCCGAGCAGCGGCGGGAACGCGCCATCGCCGTCGTCTTGTCGGGGACCG
>JBDTFI010000089.1:0-4608 GCA_039938035.1 Acetobacteraceae bacterium
TAGGCGAGCAGCGCGTACGGTGCGGCGTGGCATTTGTTGAAGCCATAATCGGCGAACTTCGCCATCAGGTCGAACACCTCGACGGCCTTCGGTTCGTCGATGCCGTTCGCCATCGCGCCCTCGACGAACACCCTGCGCTGCGCCTCCATCTCCGCGCGAATCTTCTTGCCCATCGCGCGGCGCAGCAGATCGGCCGCGCCCAGGCTGTAGCCCGCCATGGTCTGGGCGATCTGCATCACCTGTTCCTGATAGACCATGATGCCGTAGGTCTCGCCCAGGATGTGGCTGATCGACGGGTGCGGCGCCGCCCACGCCTCGCCATGCTTGCGTTTGCAATAATCTGGGATGTTGGCCATCGGGCCGGGCCGGTAGAGGGCGACCATGGCGATCAGATCCTCGAAACAGTCCGGGCGCATCTGGCGCAACGCGTCGCGCATCCCCTGGCCTTCGAGCTGGAACACCCCACCGCCGTCGCCGCGCGCGAGCATCTCGTAGGTCTTCACATCATCGAGCGGCAGGCGCGCCAGATCGAGTTCAGTGCCTTGCAGGCGCAAGTAGCCGACGGCGCGCTCCAGGATGGTCAGCGTGGTCAGACCAAGGAAGTCGAACTTCACCAGCCCCGCCTGCTCGACGTATTTCATCGAATACTGCGTCACCAGGACGTCCGAGCGCGGATCGCGATAGAGCGGCACCAATTCGATCAGCGGCCGATCGCCGATGACCAGTCCGGCGGCATGGGTCGAGGCGTGGCGATAAAGCCCCTCTACCTGCAAGGCGATCTCCATCAGCCGGCGCAGCCCCTCGTCGTCCTCGCGCATCTGCGCCAAACGCGGTTCTCCGGCGATCGCTTCGCCGAGGCTGACGGGCTTGGCTGGATTGTTCGGGATCAGCTCGGCGACCTTGTTCACCTGCCCGAACGGCAGCCCCAGCACACGCCCGACATCGCGCACCGCGGCGCGCGCCTGGAGCTTGCCGAAGGTGATGATCTGCGCGACCCGATCGGCGCCGTACTCCCGGCGCACGTAATCGATGACCCTATCGCGTCCCTCCTGGCAGAAATCGATGTCGAAGTCGGGCATCGAGACGCGCTCGGGGTTGAGGAACCGCTCGAACAGAAGATCGAACTGCAGCGGGTCAATGTCGGTGATGGTTAGCGCCCAGGCGGCCACTGAGCCAGCACCCGAGCCGCGCCCCGGTCCCACCGGGATGCCTTGCGCTTTCGCCCACTGAATGAAGTCGGCGACGATGAGGAAATAGCCGGCGAATCCCATCGCGGCGATCACGCCCAGTTCGTAGTCCAGCCGCTCGGCGTAGCGCCCGCGTGTCGCGGCATCGGCGCCGATCGCGTCGAGGCGAAGCGCCAGGCCCTCGCGCGCCATCGCGCCCACCGTCTCCTCCTCCGTCTGACCCGGGCGGACCTTCGGGCACGCGGGCAGCAGCGGCTTGCGGGTTTGCGCCATCACCGCGCAACGGCGCGCGATCGCCAGCGTGTTGTCGCAGGCTTCGGGCAAGTCGGCGAACAGCACGCGCATGTCGGGCGCCGGCTTGAACCAGTGCTCCGTGCTCACCCGGCGGCGTTCCGTGTCCGACAGCAGCCGGCCTTCCGCAATGCACAGCAGCGCGTCGTGCGCGGCGTGCATCTCGGGGCGGGCGAAGTAGCAATCATTGGTGGCGACCAACGGCAGTTTCGCCGCGTCCGCCAGCGAGATCAGGCCCGGTTCGATCGCCCGATCGGTGTCCGTCCCGTGCCGATGCAGTTCAACGACCGTGCGGCCGGCGAACGCCTCGGCGAGCCGGCGCAGAAGCGCCTCGGCCTCCCGGCGCTGACCCTCGGCGAGGCGTCGGGCGATCGGCCCGGCGGTGCCCCCGGTCAGGAGGATCAGGCCCTCGGCGTGGGCGGCCAGGGTGTCGAACGCAAGCTGCGCCCGCAACCCCGGCTCGGTCTGAAGGAAGCCGAGCGAGGACAGAAGTTGGAGGTTGGCGAACCCCGCCGCGTCCTGCGCCAGCGCCACGATCGGATCGGGCGGCAGGCGCGTGTTGTCCTCCCGCGCCAGGGCGAGCTGGCAGCCGATGATCGGCTGCACCCCCTTGGCCGCGCAGGCCTGGCTGAACTCCAGCGCGCCGAACAGGTTCGCGGTGTCGGTGATGGCAACGGCGGGCATCGCCGCATCGCGCGCCAGCGTGGCGATCTTGTCAGCCTTGATCGCGCCCTCGCTGAGCGAATAGGCGGAGTGGACGTGCAGATGGACGAAGTCGGCGTGGGGCATGGGTCCATGTTAGCCGGGCGGCGAGTCGGTGTCGCGCGGCGGATGGGACTTGCCGGCACGGCGACAGCGGACTAGGCTAGTCCAACTAGTCGGAGACTGGTTGAATGGATCAGATAGGCGCCTTCGAGGCCAAGACCCATCTTTCGGAGATACTTGACCGCGTGCAACGAGGCGAACGGGTCACGATCACTCGACATGGGAAGCCCGTGGCTCAACTTGTCCCGGTCGATGTGATCGATCCCGACAAGAGGCGCCAGGCGATCGAGCGGCTGAAGACGTTTTCGAAGGGCCGCACCCTTGGCATGTCCTGGAGGGAACTGATCGAGTCCGGACGCCGCTATTGAGCGCTATCCTGGTCCTCGACGTCTCCGCGACCTTGCCTTGGTGCTTTGACGATGAAGGCGACGCCGCCGGCACGGCGCTGCTGAGCCGGGTCGCCGATAGCGCGATATTGGTCCCTGCACTCTGGCATACCGAGCTTGCGAACGCGTTACTTCAGGCCGAGCGCCGGCACCGCATCATTTCGGGGGATTTGACCGAATTCCTCGATCTCCTGAGCAGCCTCGCGATCGAGACCGATCATGAAGGATCCCGACACGCGCTCGGCCCTCTTCTGGCGCTGGCGCGCCGCCACAAGCTGACGGTTTATGATGCCACCTATCTCGATCTCGCACTCCGATCCGGCTTGCCGCTCGCGACCCGCGATCGCGCGTTGCGGCGCGCCGCCAGTGCCTGTGGCGTCACGCTGATCGACGACTGACTAAGCCGCCACCACCCTGCCCTCCCGCAAGGTCACGATCCGGTCCATCCGCGCCGCCAGATCGGGGTTGTGCGTGGCGATCAGCGCCGCGACGCCCTGGCCGCGCACGATCGCCAGCAACTCCTCGAACACGACGCCAGCAGTCTCCACATCGAGATTGCCGGTCGGCTCGTCGGCGAGCAGCACGCCCGGACGGTTGGCGAGTGCGCGGGCGATCGCCACGCGCTGCTGCTCCCCACCCGAGAGCTTGCCCGGCAGGTGTCCGGCACGCGGGGCGAGACCGAAGGCGCGCAGCAATTCCATCGCCCGCTCGGTCGCCTCGGCGCGCGGCACGTCGGCGATCATCCGCGGCAAGGCGACGTTTTCGAGCGCGGAGAACTCGCCCAGCAGATGGTGGAACTGATAGACGAAGCCGATGCGGTCGCGCCGTATCGCGGTGCGCTCGGCGTCCGGCAGCGCGCCGGCGTCGCGACCGTCGATGAACACCGCGCCGGAATCGGGGCGCTCCAGCAGTCCGGCCAGATGCAGCAAGGTCGACTTCCCGGCGCCCGACGGCGCCGCCAAGGCGACGATCTCGCCGGCACGCAGCGACAGATCGGCGCCGCGCAGCACCGCGAGCTTGCCTGCTCCGCTCCGATAGACCCGGCCGACGCCGCGCAGCTCCAGCGGCGGCGGGGCGTCACTCATGGCGCAGCGCCTCCACCGGGTCGGTCCGTGCCGCCCGCCAGCTTGGGTAAAGCGTCGCCAGCAGCGACAGCACCAGCGCCATCACGACGACCTTCACGACCTCGCCGCCGTCAAGGCGCGCCGGCAGATGCGTGAGGTAATAGACCTCCGGATTGAACACGTTCACCCCGGTGACCGCCTGCACCACATCCTGGATGCGGTCGATATACAGCGTGAACACGACGCCGAGGATCGTGCCGATCAAGGTTCCGGTGATCCCGACGGAGGCGCCGCACATCAGGAAAATCCGCATCACCGCGCCCCGCCCGGCGCCGATCGTGCGCAGCACCGCGATGTCGCGCGTCTTGTCCTTCACCATCATGATGAGGCTGGAGATCACGTTGAAGGCGGCGACCAGGATAATCAGCGCGAGGATGATGAACATCACGTTCTGCTCGACCTGGATCGCGGTGAAGAAGCTGTTGTTGCTTTGCTGCCAGTCGATCACGTTGGCCTGAACCCCTGTCAGCACCTTGCTGATCTCGGCTTTCGCCGCCGCCATCCGCTCCGGGTCGCGCAGCATCACCTCGATCTGGGTCGCGGCGTCCGGCTTCTGGAAATAAACCTGCGCGGCGGCGAGCGGCATGAAGACGTAGCTGCTGTCGTAGGCGTATTCGCCGACGTTGAAGATCGCGACGACGCGGTAGGCCTTCACCCGCGGCACCGTGCCGAACGGCGTCGCCGCGCCTTGCGGAGAAACCAGCGTGATCGGACTGCCGATCCGGGCCCCGAACTGGCGCGCCAATCCGGAACCGACCACGATCGCATCATCGCCCTTGAAATCATCGAGCGAGCCGGCGACGATGTGCGCGCTCACCAGGCGCGAGGCCTTCAGGTCGGCCGGCTCGATCCCGC
>JBDTFI010000090.1:0-2898 GCA_039938035.1 Acetobacteraceae bacterium
TGGTGCGCGCCAGCCAGTAAGCGATCGCCGGGAACTCGGTCAGCACCGAGCCGTCGTCGCGCACCAGCGTCGGCACCTTCGACTTCGGGTTGACGGAGGTGAACTCCGGCTTGTGCTGCGCGCCTTCCCGCAGATTGACCGCCTGGGCCTCGTAGGGCTTGCCGATCTCCTCGAGTATCACATGGATACCGAGCGAGCAGGCGCCGGGGGCGTAGAGTAGCTTCATGGGGGTTCCTCCTGTGGAGCGGGTCCAATTACCCTGCGGCGAACCGGTTCTCAAGCCCGCGCACTCTCGAAAGGGCGAAGCCGTTCCGGAGTTGTGCTACGCCGCGCGGACCGAGGGCGAAAACCCGCCCCCGCCTCCGGATCAATCGAACAACGAACTGACCGAGGTCTCGTCGCTGATGCGTCGCATCGCCTCGGCGATCAGCGGCGCGATGGTGATCTGGCGGATGTTGTGGGCGACCCGCACCGCCTCGGTCGCCAGGATCGAGTCCGTGATCGTCATCATCTCGAGCGGCGAGGAGGCGATGCGCGCGACCGCCCCGCCCGACAGCACCCCGTGTGTGATATAGGCGCTGACCGAGCGGGAGCCGTTCTCGATCAGCGCCGCCGCCGCGTTGACCAGCGTGCCGCCGGAATCGACGATGTCGTCGACCAGGATGCAGTCGCGGCCCTCCACGTCGCCGATCACGTTCATCACCTCCGACGTCCCGGCCTTGTCGCGCCGCTTGTCGATGATCGCCAGATCGACGTTCAGCCGCGTGGCGATCGCGCGCGCGCGCAGGACGCCGCCCACGTCGGGGGAGACGATCATCAGGTCGCGCCCGTTATAGCGTTCCTTGATGTCACGCGCGAACAGCGGCGCGGCGTAGAGATTGTCCACCGGAATGTCGAAGAAGCCCTGGATCTGGCCGGCGTGCAGGTCCATCGTCAGCACCCGGTTGGCCCCCGCCTCGGTGATGAGGTTGGCGACCAGCTTGGCGCTGATCGGCGAGCGCGACCCGGATTTCCGATCCTGGCGGGCATAGCCGAAATAGGGGATCACCGCCGTCACCCGTCGCGCCGAGCTGCGGCGCAGCGCGTCATGGGCGATCAGCAGCTCCATCAGATGGTCGTTGGCGGGATAGGAGGTCGATTGGACCACGAACACGTCCTCGCCACGGACGTTCTCGTGGATCTCGACGAACACCTCCATGTCGGCGAAGCGGCGGACAGAGGCGCGGGTGAGCGGCAGATGCAGCGCCGCGGCGACCGCCTCGGCCAGCGGGCGGTTGCTGTTGCAGGCGACGATCTTCATGCGTGCATGGCCTCAGCGCCCGGTACGCCGGCCTTCTAGCGCCGTCATCGTGACATGTCCATGACGTCAGGACGGCGGGGATTGCGCCGGTTGCTCCCGCCCGGATTGGCGCAACACGACCTCCCGGACCCCGCCCGACGCCTGCTCGGTCACCGCGACCGCCGCATCGCCCCAGGTGTGGGCGAGCGATCCGACGGCCACATCATTGAGCTGCACGATCCGCCCGCGCTCTCCGCCCGAAGGCGAGGTCACGATCCATTGGATCTCCACCCGCTCCTGCCCGCCGCCGATCGGCACCACGCGCACATGGCCCTGCACCACGAAATCGGCGCCCTTGGCGTCTTCCTGCACCGTCTCGCCCAGGGCGGTCAGCCGCATCCGCATCAGCCGGCTCAGCGCGCCGTCGCCGTCGCCCGGGGCGCCGGTAACGTCGGGCACCGCCACGCGGGCCGGGCGGTTCAGCAAGCTGTTGGGATCGGCCTGCTGCAAGGTGGTGTTGAGCCGCGCTAGCATCGCGGTCAGCCGCGGCGCGGCGTCGCCCGCCACCTGCTCGAGCGTCGCCGGCGCCGCCGTCGCCCAGGCCGCGGTCGGAACCGGCGGCCCATCCAACCTGCCGGCGTCGTGGCCCTGCGGAGTCCGCACCGTGTAAACCGGCACGATCACGCCGCCCTGGTTCCTCGCCGTCACCGCGAGCACCCAGTCATAGCGGGTTCCGGGCTCGGCGTAGGCCGGCACCTCGCGCATCTGCAGGTCGCGGGCGAGCAGCGCGGCGAGCGCCTTGCCGCCCTCGTCGGACAGCAGCGCGGTCCCCGGGGGCGGTACGATCAGGCGCGGCGGCACCGGCGGTTCGGCCGCCAGGCGGCGCGCGGTCGCGCCGGGGTTGCCCAGGAACGGTTCCGGGAGGTCGCCGCACGAGGCGAGCAGCGGCAGGGCGGCGACCGCCAGCAGGGAGAGGCGCATCACCCGGGGGCGCATCAGAGGGGCAGCGCGATGATGGAGATCTGATGCCCGATCGGCCCGCCGCCCGCGAGCGTTCGCCGCCGATGGCTGAAGAACCGCGCCTCCTCGGCCGCCGTATCGGCGCCGATCGTCTCGACCCGTCCGATGCCGGCGGCCCCGAGCCGGGCAGCGCAGTAGCCCCCGAGGTCGAACTGCCAGCGCTCCGCCCGCCGGCCGACGGCGAAGAAGCGCGCATCGTCGGCGTCGTGGGCCAGCACGGCGTCCCGCAGATCGGCGCTAACCTCGTACGAGGCCTGCCCGATGCACGGCCCGACCGCTGCCACGATGCGCGAACGCGCGGCACCCAGCGTCGCCATGCCCGCGATGGTCGCCTCCAGCACCCCCGCCACGGCGCCCCGCCACCCGGCGTGCGCCGCCCCGATCACTCCGGCCTCGGCGTCGGCGAACAGCACCGGCGCGCAATCGGCGGTGACGATGCCGAGCGCGATCCCCGCCCGATCTGTCACCATCGCATCCGCCCGCTTCCCTTTGCCTGGCTCCCACGCGACCGCCACCCGCACCGCCTCGGCGCCGTGGACCTGCGTCAGCCCGACCAAACGCTCCGGCGCCGCCCCGACCGCGCGCGCCGCCCGCGCCCG
>JBDTFI010000091.1:0-4695 GCA_039938035.1 Acetobacteraceae bacterium
AAGCGGTGCAGGCTACGCGGCTGATGCGCGACACTGGCGGACATGGTCAGATGGACACTCCGGCAAGCTTCATAACCCAGGCGGGGACGGCGATGAAGCGGTGCGGGAATTGCTTCACGGTAACGGACCGCCAGTCTACTAAGGAACCGATATAGGCGAGGCAAGAGCATGAGCGAGGCGAGGCTGGCGCGCTGGTCGCTGGAGGAATTCCTGGCCTGGGAGGAGCGTCAGCCGGCGAAATACGAGCTGGTGGACGGTCAACCGCGCCTGATGACCGGGGTATCGCAAGGGCATTCCCTGATCGTCACCAATATCGCCGTCGGTTTGCGCGGTCGGCTGCGCGGGTCGCCGTGCCCGCCCGCATGGGTCGGAGTTGCGGGTCATCACCGGCACCGGCAACGTTCGCTATCCGGATGTTGGAATCGATTGCGGGCCGTTCGAGCGGGAACCCCACAATGCCTCGCTGTCCGTGGCGGTGTTCGAGGTGCTCTCGCGCACCACGGCCTGGATCGATCTGCACCACAAACTCCGCGATTACGACGCCACGCCGAGCATCCAGCATTACATCATTGTCGCCCAGGATGAGCCGCGCGTGGAGGTCTGGACGCGGGGAACAGCCGGCAGACTCGGACTCGCTGCGACGCTTACCACGCTTGACGCGCACATGACCCTCGATCCGCCTGGGGTCATGCTCGCCGTCGCGGAACTGTACGATGGGCTCGGCTTCACGGAACCGCCCGCGTGATCCAGCACTGGCTGGTGAAGTCCGAGCCCGACGCCTTCTCCTGGGACCAGCAGGTCGCCAACGGCGTCGAACCGTGGACCGGCGTGCGCAATCACATGGCGAAGAACAACCTCAAGGCCATGCGGCTGGGCGACCGCGCGTTCTTCTATCACTCCAACACTGGCAAGGAGATTGTCGGCGTGGTCGAGGTCGTGCGCGCGGCCTATCCCGACCCGACGGCGGAGACCGGCGACTGGGTGTGCGTCGATATGCGCGCCATCGCGCCGATGCCGCGACCGGTCACTCTCGCCGCCATCAAGGCCGACCCGGAATTCGCCGATTTCGCGCTCGTGCGGCTGTCGCGGCTTTCCGTCGTGCCGGTCTCCCCCGACCACTGGAAGCGCCTCTGCCGAATAGGTGGATTGGCGCCGATCAGCGGAGCCCGGCGAGGAAGTACGTCGGGGTGACGACATCAAGGGCAGGAAACAAACCTTTCATGCGCCCCGTATTCCAGGTGATGAGCGCGGGAATGCCGTGAATGACCGCCGCCTGCCCGATCAGCGCGTCGTAAAGCCGGGGTCCGATTCCTCCGGTGGCCGCGTAGGCGCGGACGACATCGAAGGCCTGCGACGGCGTCAGGCCGACGAGCGCGGTCGCCGCTCGCAAGCTCTCGAGCGAAGCCCATGCCTCCTCGGCGGTGAACCGGAACGGCGCGCGATTACCCTCGCGGGTGAGAGTCGCATAGGTTTCGGCGATGCTGTGCGCAGCCAGGGCGCATGTCACCGGGTTGTCGCCGGTGAGGAGCGCGAGCGAGGCAGCGTGGTGCTCGTGCGCCCCGGCGGCGATGGCGATGATGACGTTGCTATCGAGCAGCGCCGCCGCGATCGTCAAGGCTCACGCCTGCGCGCGGCGTCAAGCGCCGCGTTGGCCTCCTTCAGGCTGACCCGGCGATCGTCGGAAGCGGGGCGCACCAGGACCGGGCCGCGTCGCACGAGCGCCCCGACCCTCGCGGCAGGCGCCACCGCCACGTAGCCGCGCAGGGCGTCTTCCACGATTTCGGTAGCGGTCATGCCGGTTCGCCGCGCGATCTCGTGGACACGTGCCCGAGCGAAGGCCGAGCGAATGTTGAGTTGAGCATTTTCCTGGCGCGCCATGAATGTCCTCCACGACCGATATAGGGCCGCAGGCGGGCAAAGGCTAGCATATCGGGTCATCGGCTAGCCGCGAGGTGGATGCGCGCGGGCCGAATGGCTTCCTCTAGACAACCTGGGCGTTTAACGTAGGCACCCTGCGCCGACCTAGGGAGGGTCACGTCCAATGCCAGATACGCTGCAGGCCGAGGGGCAGAGCTTCCCGGTCCGCCCGGAAATCGCCGCGCACGCCCATCTCGACGCCGCGAAGTACCGGGCAATGTATGAACGCGCCGCCCGCGAGCCCAATGCGTTCTGGGCCGAGCAGGCACGGCGTATCCCGTGGATGAAGGCGCCGACCAAGATCAAGAACACCAGCTTCGAGGGTGATGTCTCGATCAAATGGTTCGAGGACGGCACGCTGAATGCCTCCGCGGCTTGTCTGGACCAGCATCTCACGACGCGCGGCGATCAGGTCGCGATCATCTGGGAGGGCGACGATCCCGGCGAGACCCGCTCGATCACCTATCGCGAACTGCACGAGGAGGTCTGCCGGACGGCCAACGCCCTGAAGGAACTGGGCGTCGCCAGGGGCCACGTCGTTACCATCTATCTGCCGATGGTGCCGGAGGCGGCGGTCGCGATGCTGGCCTGCGCGCGTATCGGAGCGATCCACTCCGTCGTGTTCGGCGGCTTCTCCCCCGACAGTCTCGCGAACCGTATCCGCGACTGCGATTCCAGGCTGCTGATCACCGCCGACGAGGGGAGACGCGGTGGCCGTCGCGTGCCGTTGAAGGCGAACGCCGACGCGGCACTCGCGAGCTGCCCGAGCGTGAAGGACGTGGTCGTGGTCAAGGTGACCGGCGGCGACGTCCCCATGCAGGCCGGACGCGATCACGACTACGCGGCGTTGCTCGCCAAGGCCTCGCCCAAATGCGAGCCGGCCGAGATGGGCGCCGAGGATCCGCTGTTCATCCTCTACACCTCCGGCAGCACCGGCCAGCCCAAGGGCGTGCTGCATACCACCGGCGGCTACATGGTGTGGTGTGCCTTCACGCATGAGATCGTGTTCGATTACCACCCGGGCGAAATTTACTGGTGTACCGCCGATGTCGGCTGGGTGACCGGGCATTCCTATATCCTGTACGGCCCGCTCGCGAACGGGGCCACCACGCTGATGTTCGAGGGCATCCCCAACTACCCGGACAGCTCCCGTTTCTGGCAGGTGGTGGATAAGCACAAGGTCAACATCTTCTACACCGCGCCGACCGCCATCCGGGCCCTGATGCGCGACGGCGAGGCGCCGGTGCACCGGGCCTCCCGCAAATCATTGCGTATCCTTGGCAGCGTGGGCGAGCCGATCAATCCCGAGGCGTGGCTGTGGTACTATCGCGTCGTCGGCGAAAATCGCTGCCCGGTCGTCGATACCTGGTGGCAGACCGAGACGGGCGGCATCCTGATCAGCCCGCTGCCCGGTGCGACGGTGCTGAAACCCGGCTCGGCGACCTTGCCGCTGCCCGGCGTGCGGCCGCTGATCGTCGACGGCGAGGGCCACGAACTCAGCGGCGAGGCGGAAGGCAATCTGTGCATGGCCGATTCCTGGCCGGGCCAGATGCGCACGGTATACGGCGACCACGAGCGTTTCGTGCGGACCTATTTCTCGACATTCCCCGGCCTCTACTTCACCGGCGACGGCGCGCGCCGCGACGCCGACGGCTATTGGTGGATCACCGGGCGGGTCGATGACGTGATCAACGTCTCTGGTCACCGGATGGGCACGGCGGAGGTCGAGAGCGCGCTGGTCGCTCATCCGAAGGTCGCCGAGGCCGCCGTCGTCGGCTTCCCGCACGACCTGAAGGGCCAGGGCATCTATGCCTATGTCACGCTGATCGCCTCCGAGGCGCCGAGCGAGGCGTTGCGGAAGGAACTGATCGTCTGGGTGCGCCAACAGATCGGCCCGATCGCCGCCCCCGACGCGATCCAGTGGGCGCCTGGACTGCCGAAAACCCGGAGCGGCAAGATCATGCGTCGGATCCTTCGCAAGATCGCCGCCAACGAGACCGATGCGCTGGGTGACATCTCAACGCTGGCCGATCCCACCGTGGTGACCGATCTGGTCGAGAGCCGGATTCGCTAGGAGCTGTCATTTCGTGATGACTCACCACCTGGCGCACGCCGGCTACGGCGCCGTCGCGCTTTCGATTGGCCTGGAGAGCATGGGCATCCCTTTTCCGGGCGAAGCGACGCTGATCGCCGCCTTGGCGTTCGCGGCGACCGGGCACGGTCTCGCGATCGGCGGCGTGGTGGGCGCGGCGATCGTGGGCGCGACCGTGGGCGGGATCATCGGCTTCTGGATCGGCCGGGCGCTCGGGTTCCGGCTGCTGCTGCGTTATGGCTACCGGATCGGGATCACCGAGCGGCGGCTGAAGGTCGGCGTGCTGCTGTTTCATCGCTACGGCGGCGGCATGGTCTTCTTCGGCCGCTTCGTCGCCGTCCTGCGTTCCCTCGCCTCGTTCCTCGCGGGTGCCAATCGGATGGAGTGGGGACGCTTTCTGATCTACAATTTCGCCGGCGCGGTGGCGTGGGCCGGTCTCTACGGCTACGGCGCCTACATCTTCGGCCGCCACATTCACCATCTGGCGGGGCCGGTCGGCATCGGGGTCGGCGCCGCCGCCGCGCTTCTGGTGATCGCGGGATTCGTGTTCCTGCGCCGCCACGAGAACCAGCTCGCCGACGCCGCGGAGCGCGCCATTCCCGGCCCGCTTGAAGCGCATATGCGACGCCACCACGCGCGGGGGGAATTCAAGGGGACGCCATGATGGACAAGGTCATCATCAGCTG
>JBDTFI010000092.1:0-3152 GCA_039938035.1 Acetobacteraceae bacterium
GCCTTGGACTGGCCCTCGCCCGGCGGGTCGGCCTCGGCGTCCTGCGCCCCAGGTCCCGCCAGCGCGGCGTGGCGCAGGCCGGAACGGATGTCGAGCGTGCGGGTACGCGCCGAGCGCCACGCCCCGACCGGGTCGAGGCCGGGGGACGGACGCAGGCCGGCGAGCAGGCCCTCCCGGAGGAAGTGACGCAGCAGGCCGCCGGGCGGATCGGCCTCCAGCTGGGCGCGGTAATGGGTGCGCGAGAAACGCGGGCTGGGGTCCACGCGGTCGTTGTCGAGCGCGTCGAGCAGGGCGGCGATGGTGATCGGGTCGGGAAACAGGTCAGGGTCGGCGTCGCGCATGAAGCGCAATTCGATCAGCGGATGCGGCGCGCGCGCCTCGGCGACTCCCCAGCCGATGAAGTGCAGCAGCGGATCGAAATCCCCGGCCGCCATGTCGGGATAGCGCAACAGGCACCAGGCGCGGTCGAAATACCAGGCGATGTCGGGCCGCGCGGCGATCGGCAGCGCGAGGTAGCGGCGCACCGAATCGGGGTCGTCCCTGGCGCCCCCCAGCGCGTCGGCGAACAGCACCGGATCGACGAAGTCCGAGGCGAGCAGTTCGAGCGCCTTGTCGGCGGGGTATTCCATCAGCGCGCCATCCCGCGGCGCACCCCGATCACACCCAGATCCGCGCGCCGGACGCGCAGGCGATCTCGTGCGTCGTGCCGAGGCGGCGGCGGAGGGGGGCGGCGCGGGAGGGGAGTGCCACGGCGATCGCGGCGGCGCCGTCCGGCGCCATCACGCGATGCAGCAGCCCCGGCCCGATCACCGCGAGCGTGTCCGGTGCCAGCGCGTAGCGGTCGAGCATCCCGTGCGCCTCGGCCATCGCCAGCGCCTCATGGCCGGTGGGGCTGGTCCAGCGCGAGGCGCCGTCGGCGCTGAACTCGGGCAGCAGATGGCTGTCGCGCACCACCTCCAGCTCCACCGCCGCGCCGCCAAGCGGCAGGACGAGGGCGAGGCACTCGGCGGGCGAGGCCAGCGCTTCCATCCCGCTCGGCTGGCGGAACGGGGTGGGTTCACAGGCGGTGGGGCGCAGCACCAGCGGATGGTCCTCCAGCACCGCGCGCAGCGCGGCGATGATTCCGGGCGCCTCCAACACCCGCTCGATGGCGCGCGCCGGGGAGGTTTCGTCGGACGGGCGGGCAAGCGGCAGCATCATCAGCCCGGAGCGGATCAGCGTCTCGACCTGATCGGCGATGGTCTCGGCGATCATCGCGATCTCCCGCCGCCCGCGCAGCAGCGCGGCGGCGTCGAGGCGGTCGGTCCACAGGCCGCCGAGGACGCTGCGATGCCGCCCGCTCGCCGGCCAGTCGCGAAACATCGCCTGGAAGAACTCCGCGTAGCCGGAGATGGCGGCACGCGGCATCTCCACGTCGCTGCCCTCGGGCTTGACCACGACGAACGGCAGCAGCAGCGGACTGAGCGGGGCGGGGAAGTCGATCCGGTAGCCGCAATTGCCGTCGCCGATCCCGACTTCGGCGAGATCGGGGCGGTGCAGATCGGCCACCGCCTCGCCGATCACCTCGTGGTTCAGCAGCGCCTGCACCGTCAGCCCGTCGCGCGCGTCCGGCGCGTACGCCCAGCCGGCGAGCCCGGTGGGGGTGATCACGTCAAGCGAGCCGCGAATATACACCCGGGTTCTCCGTCAGCAGGCGACGATAAAGGTCGAGATGCGCGTCGAGCGTGGGCGCCGGAGGGGTCGGCGCGCGCATCGTCGCGCTGACCGTGGACAGCAATCCGCGATCGGCGTCCAGGCGCCTGAGCAGGTCGGCGAGCGCGTGCGCGCTGCCCATGCGGAAATGGAACCCGTCGATGCCGTCGCGCACCTTCTCCGCCATGCCGCCGATGTCGGAGCAAAGCACGGGGCGGCGGTTGCGCAGCGCCTCCTCGATCACCAGCGGTGCGTTCTCCCACCAGATCGAGGGCACCAGCACGGCATCGACACCGCCCATCAGCGCATCGACCTCGGTGTGGTCGTACGGTCCGTGGAAACTGACGTTCGATCCGGGGGTGGCCAGTCGCTTGGCGACGTCGAGCCGGAACACTTCGGGCTGGGAGCGATAGTCGCCGAACACGGCGAAGCTGATCGAATTGTGGCCCTCGGCGGCGAGCGCCCCGGCGGCGTCGAGCAGGATTTCGATGCCCTTGAGGCGCGAGATCTGGCCGAAGAAGCCGACCAGCAGCGTGTGCCCGGCGGGGCGCACGGGCGGCGCCACGGTCGCCTCCGGCAGCACGTTCTCGACCACCGCCATCCTCGCCTCCGGCACGCCCCATTGGACGTACCGCTCGGCGAGGAAGGCGCTCGGCGCGATGAACTGATCCACCCGGTCGAGGAAGCCCTGAATGTAGCGCCGGCGGAGGAAGAAGTCGCCGGGCGCGATCTCGGGGAAGCAGGCGGCGCAGCGCGTCTCGGTGGCGCGGCGGCACAGATGCAGATCAGGACGGGTGACCATCTGGCCGAAATGATGACAGATCGCCAGGAACTCGTGCAGCGTCAGCACGATGGCCGCGTTCGGCAGCACCCGGCGGACGATGTCGAACGCCTCCACCCCGAGGCCGGCGTAGTGGTGGAAATGGACGATGTCGGGGGCGAGCTCGACCAGCAGGCGTTCCAGCTCGCGCGGCATCCGCGGGTCGCGGTTGGCGAAGTTGAACCAGTTGAACGCGCCCGGCGCATACAGGAACTCGCGTGCCGAGAAGGGCTGGGTGATGCACAGCTCCGCCCCCTGCCCCGCCGGCGCCCCGCAGCCGAGGAACCACGCCTCGGTGTCGCGTTCGCGCAATCCCTCGAACAGATGGAACGCCGCGTTCTCGGCGCCGCCCTTGGTGATCTCCGGATGCCCGTGGGAGGCGATCAGGACACGCGGGGGCGCGGGGTGGCGCTTGCGGCGGCGCTCAGGCGGCATGCGGGGACTTGAACCAGCGGTTCTGGTGAACCCAGGCGTTGTACAGCGTCATGTTCATCCGCCAGCGTTCCCCGGCCGCGACCTGCGAGCGCCGCTCCAGATGATAGAGCCGCACCGCCGGGTCGACCGCGCAGCCGAGCCCGCGCGCGCCCAGGCGCATGCACAGGTCGGAATCCTCGAAGTCGCCGATCACGTAGCTCTCGTC
>JBDTFI010000093.1:0-4095 GCA_039938035.1 Acetobacteraceae bacterium
GCATGTCGCGGGACACCTTCAGGACGCCGGCGCCGTAGGCGAAGACGAAGGCCGTGAAGATGTAGAACGGCGCTTGCTCGCCCATGCGGGCGAAGGCGCTGAGGAAGATCTCCTTCGGCTGGCGGCGGAAGACCTCGGCGACCGGGGCCTTCTCCAGCCGGTCCTCGGCGACCAGACGGCGGAACGTCGGCGTCTCCAGGATGCCAAGCCGGATCCACAGGCCGACGCCGACCAGCACGATCGAGATCAGAAACGGGATCCGCCAGCCCCAGGTCACGAACTCCGGCCCGGAGATGGCGCTGAACACGAGCACGGCGAGGTTGGCGAGGAACAGCCCCGCCGGCACGCCGAACTGCGGCCACGAGGCGACGAAGCCGCGGTGCTTGTTGGTGCGCGCCCACTCCATCGACAGCAGGACCGAGCCGCCCCACTCGCCGCCGACGCCGACGCCCTGGACAAATCGCAGGATGGTCAGGATGACCGCGCCCCAGACGCCGATGCTGTCGTAGCCCGGCACGATGCCGACCAGGAACGTGGCGATTCCCATCAGCATCAAGGTGGCGATCAGCGCCGACTTGCGTCCCAGGCGGTCGCCCCAATGGCCGAAGATCGCCGCCCCGATGGGCCGCGCGGCGAAGCCGACCGCGTAGACCCCGAACGCCTCCAGCGTGCCGATCAAGGGGGCCGAGTGGGGGAAGAACAGCTTGGCGAAGACCAGCCCGGTGACGGTGCTGTAGAGGAAGAAGTCGTACCACTCGATGGTGGTCCCGATCGTGCTGGCGAGCACCGCGCGGCGGAGTTGGGCACCATGCGCGGCCGGTGTCAGTGTGCCAGCCTCCCAGGCCGGTCGAGGCGAGTCGCTTGGCATGGACCTGTTCCTTGTTTTTGGTTCGAGTCTATTGCCCATGCTGCCGTGACAGGCGGCCGCGCCGCAAGCCTATTCCGCCGGAAAGGGCAGGCGCCTCCCGGGTGCCAAGCGTCGGACCCTGACCTCTACGCTTGCGTGAGGTCCGCGAGCAGCGGCATCGCTTCCTGGGCGAACCAGGTGATCTGGCGGTCGCGATCCTCGTATGGGCCGACGAAGTCGAGGACGACGTGGCGAACGCCCGCGGCGTGGAAGGCGCGGATGCGGGTGGCGACCTCGGCGGGGGTGCCCAGCGCGCAGTATTTCTCCGCCGGCCGACGGAAATCCATCGCGTAGCGCACCGAAAGCGCGGTCGAGGCGGCGTCGAGTGCGGCGTCGAAGCTGGCGTCCAGCCGGGTGAACAGCAAATGCCCGGTGCCGAAGGCTCGGGGGGTGCGCCCGGCCCGCGTCATCGCCGCTTCGATGCCGGCCAGTGCTTGCGCGTACATCTCCGGGGTGACGACGTAGGAGATATACCCGTCGCCCAGCCGTCCGGCGCGGGCCAGCGCGCCCTTGCTCCGGCCGCCGAACCAGATCGGCGGGCCGCCCGGCTGGCGGGGGGGCGGGCGCATCGCGACGTCATGGAAGCCGCCATAGAAGCCGCTTTCGTGGCTGACCGGCACGCCGGACCAGAACTCGCGGAGCAGACCGACGCCTTCCGTCAGGCGCGCGCCGCGCTCGGCGAGCGGGACGCCGCAGACCGCGTATTCCTGGGGGAATTCCCCGCCGACGCCGACGCCGAAGATCAGCCGCCCCTCCGTGAGGTGATCGAGCGTCGCGACCTGCTTGGCGACCGGCGCGGGGTGGCGCAGCGGCAGCAGATAGACGCCGGTGCCGAGCAGCAGCCGGCGGCTGACCATTGCCGCCTTCGCGAGCTGGAGCAGCGGGTCGAGGATCGGGATGGCGAAGGCGATGTGATCGCCGACCCACAGCGAGTCGTAGCGGTTGCGATCCACCAGCTCGACCAGGGAGACCAACTCGTCGATGCGCGGCTCCCACGGCGCGGTGGCGGGCTCGGTTCGCCGATGGATGGTCTGCACGCCGATACGCAGGCGCTTGTCGAGGGGAAGTGTCATGGACGCCCTCCTGTCCTGATGGTCGCGAGGTTGCCTGCCGCCCGGCCGCCCGCCAAGCTCCGGGGCGAAGGAACGGGAGAGATTCATGGCCGACGTAGTGGAAACGATCGAGGACGGCGTCGCCATCCTCACTCTGAACCGGCCCGATCGCCTGAACGCGTTGTCGCAGGACATGCTGGGCGGGCTGCGCGAGAGCCTGGGGCGGCTGGCGGAGAACGACGCGGTGGGCGCCATCGTCATCACCGGCGCCGGGCGCGGCTTCTGCGCCGGCGGGGACGTGAAGGACATGGCGACGCGCACCCATCAGACCTTCGAGGAGCGCGTGACGCGCCTGTCGCGGATGCACGAACTGCCGCGGCTGATGCGCCGGCATCCGAAGGTGATCATCGCCATGGTGAACGGCGTCGCGGTCGGCGCGGGCCTCGGCCTCGCGATGGCGTGCGACCTGCGCGTGGCGGCGCGCTCCGCGCGGTTCGGGACCGCGTTCGTGGGCATCGCCTATTCGGGGGATTTCGGGGGAACGTGGCTGCTGACCCAGCTGGTCGGGCCGGCGCGGGCGCGCGAGATGTATCTGCTCGGCGACGTGATCGACGCGGAGCGGGCGGCGGCGATCGGGTTGGTCAACCGGGTGGAGGAGGACGCCGCGTTGCGCGAGGCGACGATGGCGCTGGCGCGGCGCTTCGCCGCCGGTCCACTTCTCGCCTACGGGTACATGAAGCGCAATCTGAACGCCGCCGAGACCGAGACGCTGGATGCGGTCTGCGATCTGGAGGCGGTGCATCAGGCGCGCACCGGGCTGTCGGAGGACCATCGCGAGGCGGTCATGGCATTCGCCGAGAAGCGCCGGCCGGTCTTTAAGGGACGTTGAGATGCGGGTGATGACCAACCTGCCGCAGGACGATCTGCGGCAGGTGCCGGAGGCCGCGCGGCGCGCGGAAATGGCGGGGTACGACGCGGTTCTGAGCAGCGAGAACAAGCACGATCCGTTCCTGCCGCACGCGCTCGCCGCGCTGGCGACCGAGCGGGTCGAGCTTGCCACCTCGGTCGCCATCGCGTTCCCGCGCAGCCCGATGGTCGTCGCCAACGCGAGCTGGGACTTGCAGATTGCCTCGCGCGGACGCTTCGTGCTGGGGCTGGGCCCGCAGATCCGGCCGCACAACGAACGCCGATTCTCGGTTCCCTGGTCGCCGCCCGCCCCGCGCCTGCGCGAATATGTCGGCGCGCTGCGGGCGATCTGGACCAGCTGGCAGACCGGCGAACGGCTGCGCTTCGAGGGCAAGCACTACAATTTCACGCTGATGCCGCCGTATTTCGTGCCGCGGTCGCTGAACCTGCGAATGGTTCCGGTGACGCTCGCCGCGGTCGGGCCGCATTCGCTGCGGTTGGCGGGCGAGGTCGCCGACGGGGTGCGGCTGCACGGGTTCTGCACGGGGAAGTACCTCGATGAGGCGGTGATGCCGCGACTGGCGGAGGGTTTCGCGCGCACCGGGCGCGAACGGGCGCATTTCGAGATCGCCGGCGGCGGGTTCGTCGCGACCGGCGCCGATCAGGCGGCGGTGGCGCGCATGGTCGAGGTCGCGCGCGACCGGATCGCGTTCTACGGCTCCACGCCTGGTTATTGGCCGGTGCTCGAGATGCATGGGCTGGGCGATCTGGGACGCGCGCTGAACGCGCTGTCGAAGGCGGGCAAATGGGCGGAGATGAGCCGCGAGATCTCCGACGAGGTGGTGCATCTGTTCACCGCGGTCGGCACCCACGCCACCATCGCCAAGGCGATCGCGCGCCGGTTCGGCGGGCGGGTGGATTCGCTGTCGCTTGCCGGCAACGAAGGGGTTCCGCCGGAGGTGCTGGCCGGGATCAAGCGGATTCCGAGCCGGTTCGAGGGGTTTCGGACGGGGTGGTAGTCTCTCCACCGTCATGCCCGCGAATGCGGGTATCCACGTCTTGCTGGCGGCCGAGGAAGACGTGGGTGGCCGGGCCAAGCCAGGCCATGACGGTTTTGAAGGCGGGCGTCCCTCAGAACAGCGACAACTGCGCCTCAGCCATTCCCGGCTTCGCGCCCGGCACGCTGAATTGCGTGCAGTCGAGCGGTTCGCGTGCTTCGTTCAGGCCCCA
>JBDTFI010000094.1:0-2661 GCA_039938035.1 Acetobacteraceae bacterium
GCGCTGCCCGAGATCGTCATCGAGCCGGGCCGCTTCCTGGTGGGCGACGCGGGCGTCGTCAGTGCCGAAATCGTGCTGGTCAGCCGACGCGGCGCCGATGCCGTGCGCTGGGTCTATCTCGACATCGGCCGCTTCGGCGGCCTCGCCGAGACCGAGGGCGAGGCGATCAAGTACCGCATCACCACGCCGCACGACGGCGGCGCGACGGGGCCGGTGGCCATCGCGGGACCGACCTGCGACGGGGCGGACATCCTGTACGAGCGGTCGAACTATCATCTGCCGCTCGATCTGGCGTCCGGCGATCGGGTGGCGCTGCTGGCGACTGGTGCGTATGTGACGACATACGCGAGCCAGCGGTTCAACGGGTTCGCGCCGTTGGCGGAATACTACGTGTAGCGATCGGCGACCGTCGCCCGCCCCGAGTACATGAACGTCGCCACCTTGGGGCCGCGCATATAGCCGGTGTCGAGCTGTTCGATCCGGAATCCCGCGGCGCGCACAAGGGCGTCGATCTCGCGGTTGAGATGGCATCCTCCGGCCAGGTGCTTCCAGACCGGCGTGATGCGATCCTGCCACCGGCTGACACGCGATTCCGGCGCCCGCCCGTGCTCGACGAACAGCAGCGCGCCGCCTGGCCGCAGAACCCGCCGCGCCTCCCGCAACGCCCGCACGGGATCGGGCACGCTGCACAGGGTCCACGTCGTTACCACGGTATCCATGGACGAATCATCGAGCGGCAATGCCTCGGCCGAGCCTTCGAGAAGCTCGACCGGAAACGCGGCCCCGCCGCGCCGGGACCCTGCCATGCCCAGCAACGCGGCCGACGGGTCGATGCCGACGACAGCGCTCACCTCGGGTCCGTAGAACGGCAGGTTCAACGCCGGACCGATGCCCAGCTCCAGAACCCGCCCGCTCGCCGCTCGGCCGATCCTCTGGCGATAGGGAACGAGGTCCGGTGTTTTCATCGCCAACGCGAGCAGCCGCGGGAGGATCATCCGGTCATAGAAATTCATGGACTTCACCGCGCCGCCGCCGCCGCCGCCCGAAGGCGACGGCGATGGCCCCACGAGCCATCGCCGCCATACGGCCCCACATGGTCAGTGGCGCGCGAAGACCGTGTCGCCGCCCGGTCCTCCGAATGCGATCACCTCGTAAGGATGTCCGGGGATATCCATCCCCGGAGCGCTCTTCGGCATCCCCGGCGCGGCGAGCCCCTTGATGACCGGCCTTTCGGCCAGGAGTCGCTCGATGTCGGAACCCGGAACGAGGCCCTCCACCCCAAAGCCGCCGACGGCGGCCGTGTGGCAGGAGGCCAGGGCCTCCGGGACGCCGTGGGCGGCCCTGATGGCGGCGAGGTCGGACGCCTGGTGCATGGTCACCTCGAACCCGGCTGCCCGCAGGTGATCCGCCCACTTATCGCAGCAGGCGCATTCCTTGGACTTCCAGACCTCCACGGTCGGCTTGGCGGCTGCCCGCGCGCCGGTCGGCGTTCCGGCGCCGGCCGCCAGAATAGCTCCGCCACTCAGGACGAGGCGTCTTCGCGTCACACGCATGATGTTCTCCTCGAGGAGATGGACGACGCCG
This sequence comes from Acetobacteraceae bacterium, assembly GCA_039938035.1. GTDB lineage: Bacteria > Pseudomonadota > Alphaproteobacteria > Acetobacterales > Acetobacteraceae > DATFDN01. The sequence continues at coordinate 1,585 of JBDTFI010000094.1, forward strand.
CGTCAGCCTTTCTGGTCCGGCGTCGGGGGAGTGCCCATGCCACCGCCGGGCCCCAGGTTCATGTTCGATCCTTCCATCATCCGATTGCAGTTTTCCATCATTCGGGTCATCTGCGACATCATACCCATCATGCCGCCCTGACCATGCATCATGCCCCCGCCGTTCATCATGCCCTGGCCGTTCATCATCCCCTCGCCATTCGGCGCTTGCGTGGCCGGTGCGGTCGATGAAGGCGGCGTTCCCTGCGCGAACACGACCGGCGCGAGGGCGAGACCGCCCGCCACGGTGAAGGCCGCGAAAAGCGATGTCAGCTTGGAAATCATATCAATCTTCCTTTCGGTTCATGGGTGAGTCGCGCGGCTTCAGCCGATCCCTACCGGTAGCCATGCACGGATTAAGGTCGCCAGCCGACGCGACGTTGCGGCCACGCGGCCGCGCGATCGCCGTCAGGCGAAACGAATCGGTGGGAAGAGGCTCGGCATGACCGACCGGCCGGCGACTGAATCGGAATCGGCGGCGTACCAGTCCGCGTGGCGGAGATGGGGCGCGTCGGCAACGCCCGCCTCGGCGGTATCCGCGACGGCGGCGATGCAACAGGCGGCCGTCGCGCATCCAGCCGGCTTCGAAAGCGGGCAGATCGGGGCCGAAGGTGCCGCGCCGTGACCCGCGAAGGCCATCGTCGTGATGCCAGGCATCTGGTGTGCCGGCGCACAAAGCGCCGCCCGCGCCGACATGCCGCTCAGGAATGTCAGAACCATCAGGACGACCACCCGGCTAGAGACCGCGGGACACATGAAACATACGTGTTGGTGGGGCGCGCGCGTGTCAACCCACGGCGCTGGACCCATCCCTACTGAATCCCCACCGCCGCCCCCAGCGTCTCCCCGATCGCCCGGTGCAGCACCAGATCCGCCAGCGGCTCTAGATCCGTCGCCTCCCGGTTGACGATGACCAGCGCCGCTCCGTTCTGCTTCGCGAGCCTCGGGAACCCCGCCGCCGGGTACACCACCAGCGACGACCCAACGGCGAGGAACAAGTCGCACGCCAGCGTCTCCGCCTCCGCCCGGCGCATCGCCT
>JBDTFI010000095.1:0-2770 GCA_039938035.1 Acetobacteraceae bacterium
CCGTCACCGTGCCGCCGCCGGAGACCGCGCCGGAGGCCGCCAAGACCGTATTGCGCGAGGGTCGTTCCATCCGCGAGAGAGGCCGCGACATCGGCGCGGGCGATTGGTTCTGGCGCGCGGTGGAGACACCCAGCCGGGTCCGCATCGAGACGATCGGCACCGAGATCGAGATGGCCTCGCGCACCGAGTATCGCATCCGCGACGACGACCCGCTGAGCGCGGCGATGGAGACGGAGCGAACGCAGACGATCCTACGCGGTGCGATCGAGACGCGCGTGACCCTGAAGGCCCGCATGACCGCGACAGCGGCGGCGTTCACAGTGGAGGCGACGCTGGAGGCGTTCGAGGGTGAGGCACGCGTGTGCCGGCGGGAGTGGCGGGAGATGGTTCCGCGCGATCTGGCGTGAGTCCTGGCTACGCACGCGCCGCTAACGGCGAAACCTCAGCCGGGGACAACACCCCCATGCGTTGCCGGCATCGCATGGCCAGCGGTCGCAGCGACAGGCGCTCGGCGATCTCGGCGGCGGCGGCGATGAGCCGCGCAATGGCATCCTGATCGTCGGCCGATTGCAGGCGCAGGCACTCGGCGAGTACAAGCAAGCCCTGCGCCCGCGCGCCGGCGTCATCGTGATGATCGTCGGTGGCCTGTTCGGCGGCGCTCTGCGCGGCGGTGAGGTCGCCCGCGAGCAGATGCGCCTCGGCCAGGGACGCTAGACAGAAGGCGCGCTGGCCGCGAAATCCCATCGTGTCGATCTGGCTGTGGGTTGCCTGCAGCTTGGCGAGACCGCCGGCGACGTTGCCGGCGCGGACCATCACGAGGCCGAGGTGACTTGCCGCCACCATCGCGAGCAGCGGCAGGTCGGCGGACCGGCACGATGCCTCGGCGCGCTCGAGCCACGGCCCCGCGATGAGCGGTTCACCGCGTGCTTCGTGCAGATGGCCCTTCGCCATGTAGGCGAAGAACGAATCGAAGGCGCGGCCGCGCGCCTCGGCCACCGCCAGAAGCTCGGCGACGCCAAGTTCCGCTTGTTCGAAGTCGCCCAGTTCGGCCCGCGCCCGCATCGCGTAACTGCCCGCGGTGACGTCGAAGCCACGCTGCAAGCCGTAGGAATTGTCGTCCGGGTTCGCCGCGACGTAGCGCCGCGCATCGTCCAGTGCCGGCACTGCCTTCGCGAACTCCCATCGCTGGAACAGTTCCAGCCATTCCTGGAACCGCGCCCGCGCCGCCAGCGCGGCGTCATCATGGCGCCGCGCCAGCGCCAGCGCCAGCGCGCACTCGTCAAGCGCGCCATCGGAGTCGCCGCGCAGGCTGCGAAGGTGGCTCAATTGCACATGAAACAGACCGTGCTTGCGCCAGTCGGCGCCGTGATCGAGCAGCGGCGCGGCCTGCGCCAGATGCGCGGCGAGTTCGTCGATCCGGCCCAGCCGGAACAGCGGGTCACGGATGGCCAGATGCAGGTCCAACGCCGCGGCGGCGCGGTCGTCTCCTTCGGGCCAGTGCTGGACGCTCGTCAGGGCCGCGCGCAGGAAATAGGCCGCCTCCGCATTCGCCCCGCGCGCCATCGCCTTCTGCGCGGCGAGTCGCGCGTACTGCGCCGCTTCAGCCCAGCGGTAGGCCTGGCGCGCGTGCTCGGCGAGTTCCTCGACGGACACGTCAAGCCGCTCGGCGGCGAAGGCCTGCATGGCATCGACCACGCGCGCGTGGATATCGCGCCGGATCCGCAGCAATATGCCGGCGGAGACCGCGTCGCGCATCAGCCCGTGGCGAAACACCAGCATCGGTTCCGGCGTCTCAACCGCCTCCAGGAAGCCCGCGAGCCGCAGGCGGTCCGTTACCGCGTCAAGCGCTTCCAGTTCCACGCCCGCGACGTGGGCGAGCAGCGCGCTCGACGACTTGATCCCGATCACGGCGGCGGCCTGGAGCACGTGCTTCTCCGGCGCCGGCAGGCGGTCGATGCGCTCGGACAACAGGCCGCGGATCGTGACCGGCAGACGGTCCAGGGGATCATCACGCAGGACGTGGAATCGCGGTCCCAGGTCGAGCAACACGCCCTCCTCGGCGAGGCCGATCAACATCAATTCGGCGAACAGCGGATTGCCGCCGGCCCGGCGGGCCAGAGCAGCGGCCAAGGGCACCGCGCCGTTGCCCTCCAGACGCCCCAGGAGCAGCGCGCCAAGGGCCTGTTCGGGCAATGGCGACAGCTGCATCTCCGTCAGCCATGACGCGGGCCCCCACCGGCAATGCCACTCCGGCCGGGAAGTGGCGACCAGTAGCAGCGGCAGATCCGGCAGGCGTCCGACGATCAGGTCAAGAACGTCCTGGCTCTCCGGATCGACCCAGTGCAGATCCTCGACCACCAGAATCAACGCGCGCCGCGATGCGAGGCGCTCAAGCAACGCGCATACCGCCCCGCGGATCTGGACGCGCCGCTCGGTCGGCGTCAGCGCGGCCCATTCACGATCGGCGTTTTCCAGGCCGAACGCGACGGCAAGCGGCGCGAACAGCGTGGCCGCGCCCACTGCCGCGAGGCCGGCGCGCAGGACCGCGGCATCGATCGTGCGGGCGTTCATCGTCTCGAGGCCAAGACACGACGCGACAAGGTCGGCGACCATCTGATAGCCGCGACGCAGGAAGGGCAGCGCATGGGCGGAGGCGACGAGACTGCCGCCCGGCCGGCGCAGGATCGTCTCGGCGACCAGGCGGGACTTGCCGAGACCCGCCTCGCCGCGGATCACCACGACGCCGCCCTGTCCGCGTTCCACCGCTTCG
>JBDTFI010000096.1:0-11651 GCA_039938035.1 Acetobacteraceae bacterium
ACGTCTGCGAGTCGCAGTTCGTCTATGTGCTGAAGGGCTGGCTGGAACTGGAGTTCGAGGACGGCAAGGTGCGGCTGGAACAGGGGGATTCCATCTACATCCCCGGCGGAACGCCGCATAACGAGACCCGCACCGCCGACGAATTCGAGATTCTGGAAGTGTCCTCGCCGGCGGAGATGGCGACGCATGCCTGCGAGGCGCCAGGACGGTAGGTCAGAGTACGAGACGGGCGAGCAGCGCGTCGAGGCGTAGGCGGCCGGCTGGGGTGGCACGGAGGCGGGTGAGCCGCCACTCCAGGTAGCCCTCGGTGATCGCGTGTCCCAGGATGTCGGGGTCGAGCGCATCCGCCAGCGCGATGCCGGTGCGGCGGCCGAAGCGCGCGACGTCGATCCCTTCGGTGAGGCGCAGGCCCATCAGCAGCATCTCGCGGGCGCGTTCGCCCGGCGTGACCGGCTCCTCGGCGCTGGTGCCGTGGCCCTTCCGCTCGACCAGCGCGGCCCAGGGTTCGGGGGCGCGATGGCGGCGGGTGGCCAGGAGGGCGTCACCCAGCGTCACCCGTCCATGCGCGCCGGGGCCGATGCCCGCGTAGTCGGCGTAGCGCCAGTAGGTGAGGTTGTGCCGGCTCTCCGATCCCGGGCGGGCGTAGTTGGAGACCTCGTAGGCCAGCAGGCCGAAGCGGGCGGCTTCCTCGCCGGTCGCCTCGTAGAGCGCGGCGGCGGTGTCGGGGTCTGGCAGCACGATCTCGCCCCGCCGGTGCAGCGTCTCGAAGCGCGTGCCGGGCTCGATGGTGAGCTGATAGAGCGACAGATGGTCCGCCGCGAGGTCGAGCGCCCGACGCAGTTCGGCGCGCCAGGTCGGCACGTCCTGGCCGGGGCGGGCGTAGATCAGGTCGAAGGAGAGGCGGGGGAAAATGCCCCGGGCGATCTCCAGCGCCGCGATCGCCTGGCCCGCCGAGTGCTGGCGCCCGAGCATACGCAGCGCCTCGGGGTCGAGGCTTTGGACGCCGATGGAGATGCGATTTACGCCGGCGGCGTGGAAGTCGGCGAGGCGGGCGGCTTCGACGCTGGTGGGGTTGGCCTCCAGCGTCACCTCCAGGCCGGGGACGGGATCGAACAGGCGCGTCGCGTCCTCGATCAGCGCGGCGACCGTTCCCGCGTCCATCAGGCTGGGGGTGCCGCCGCCGAAGAAGATCGAGGCGAGCGGACGCCGGCCGAGCCGCGCCGCCTCCCACGCCAGTTCGGCGCGCAAGGCGGCGGCGAAGCGGTTCTGGTCGATCGCCTCGCGGACGTGGCTGTTGAAGTCGCAGTACGGGCACTTGGCGAGGCAGAACGGCCAGTGGATATAGAGGGCGAGGGGTTCCATCCCGACAGGAGATAGGCGCGAATGGCGGCAGCGGACAGCACCGGGTCGGTCGCGCTTCAGCGCGCGGGATCGATTGAGCGCGTGCGCGCGGCGTTGCGCGCGGCGGGCCATCCCGACACGATCACCGTGTTTCCCGCCGGCACCCGCACGGCCGCCGAAGCGGCGGCGGCCGTCGGCTGCACGGTGGGCCAGATCGCGAAATCGATCGTGTTCCGCGCCGGCGACCGGGCGGCGGTGATCATCACCTCGGGGGCCAATCGCGTCGATGCGCGGCTCGCGGCGGCGGCGCTTGGCGTGAAGCTGGCACGCGCCGATGCCGACTGGGTGCGCGCGGCGACCGGCTTCGCGATCGGCGGGGTGGCGCCGCTCGGGCATCTGACGCCGCCGCTGCTCCTACTGGACGAGGACCTGCTGGCGCTCGACCCGATCTGGGCAGCCGCCGGATCGCCCAGTCACGTGTTCAGGACGAGTGCCGCGGAACTGCGCCGCGTCACCGGGGCGGCGGTGGCGACGGTGCGCCAGGAGGCGCCACCTCATCCGTCGTCACCGTGAAGCCGGCGAGCGTGCACGGGCCGAAGGTGGTGGCGATGGCGACATCGGTGGCGTCGCGCCCACGCGCCATCAGGATGCGGCCGATGCGCGGATGGTTGTGCCTTGCGTCGAACGTGTACCATCTTCCGCCGAGATAGGCTTCGAACCAGGCGCTGAAATCCATCGGCGTATCGCCGACCGGAATGCCGATATCGCCGAGATAGCCGGTGCAGTAGCGCGCGGGGATATTCATGCAGCGGCAGAACGCGACCGCCAGATGGGCGAAGTCACGGCAGACCCCTTGCTGCTCCATGAACGCGTCCCAGGCGGTCTTGGTCGGTCGGGCGTGCTCGTAGCCGAAGGCGATGCGCTGGTTCACGTAGGCGCAGATCGCCTGGACCCGTCCCCAGCCGGTGGGCGCGGCGCCGAACAGCGACCAGGCGGTGTCGGACAGGCGGTCGGTCTCGCAGTAGCGGCTGCCCAGCAGGAACACGAGCGCGTCTTCCGGCAGGTCCTGGACCGGGTGCTGCACGGCATCGGGGGCGCTGACGTCGGGCGCCCCGGAATCGGCGATGACGAAATCGTTGGTGATGCTCAGCCGTCCGGCCGGCGCGACGATGCGGCCGCACAGATTGCCGAATCCGTCGCGATAGTCGGTCGCCGCGATCGGCGGGTCGAACGTCATCCGATCCGCGCTGAGCAGATCGGGCGCGCGAGACGGATGCACGTTGAGCGTAAGCAGCATCGGGGTCGGATTCGGGCAGTCGTAGATGATCTCGTATCCGGCCCGAATTTGCATCGACCGTCTCCTTAAAAGCGAACTGCCGCGGGAAGGGGCGAGGAAGAGTCGACGCGTTCGCCGTCCTGGCCGGGCAACGGGTGGGTCGCGGTGACCGTGACCTCGACACTCATGCCCAGGAAGTCGGCCGGAAATCCGGTCCAGGTGCCGGACAGCGGCACCGCCTGGCGCGGGTCGCGCGCTACCGCCACCCGGATCAGGTCGCGGTTGCCGACGATGCCGTTGGTCGGGTCGAACTCGATCCACCCGGCGCCAGGCAGGTAGACCTGCACCCAGGCATGGGTCGCGCCGCCGCCGACATGGCCGTTGTCGGACGGGGAGTAGAGATAGCCTGAGACGAACCGGGCGGCGAGGCCGAGCGAGCGAACCGCCTCCATCATCAGCAACGCGAAATCCCGGCAGCTGCCGCTGCCGAGCTTCAGCGTGCGGATGGGCTCCTGCACCCCATGCTCCTCGCGCGCGACGTAGGTGAACCCACGCTTGATCGCCATGGTGATGGCGGTCAGCAGATCCCGCGTGGGCGTCGGACCTTCGCGGAGAAGGAACTGGCGCGCCCAGCGGTCCACCTCGTGCTCCGGGTCCGGGGCGTGCCGCTCGATCAGGCGCAGCAGGTCCGGCATCTCCTCGGCGCCGTAGGTGAAAGGATACGTCCGCGCATAGTCGAGAAGCTGGAAGTCGAGCGCGGAATCGAAGCTGTGTTCGAGCTGGATCGTGCTCTCGAAGCGCAGTTCGAGGGACCGTCCGGCGAAGCGGGCGACGGCGACGCAATTGCCGAACACGTCGTGCAGCCAACGCAGGCTCGCCGGCTTCGGCGTGATCTCCAGCGTCGCCTCGATCAGCCGCTGATCCTGGCTGTCACGCGGGCGGAACATCATCCGGTGCTCGCCGAAGGAGACCGCCTGGCGGTAGCGGTAGGTGGTGACGTGATGGACCGTGAGGACCGCCATCAGGCGATCGTCGGAGTTGGTGCGGATTGCGTCTGCATCTGGGCCGGCCTCGGCGGTGTGCCAAAGAAGCTGTTGGACAGGTCGCGGGTGATCGTGATGAGCCGGCGCTGGATCATATCGAGAAACTCATGCAAGCCCTGGGCCAGGATCTCGGTGATCGTCAGCGTGCTGAGCAACGCGCGCAACTGGTCCAACTCCTCGGCCGCGCCGATGCCGCCGCGCAGCCCGAAATGCCGCTTCAGGTCGGTCAGCAGGATTTCCACCTCATGGACGCACAGGAACACCGAACGGGGAAAGCTGGAATTGAGCAGCAGGAATCCGGCGACCCGGCCTGGGGTGATGCCACGCGGGTGCTGTCGGCGGTAGGCGTGGTAGCCGGCGGCGGAGCGCAGCAGCGCGTTCCACTGCCCGACGTCGATCGGCGAACCCACGTCCTCGGCGGCGTGCGGCAGGAGCAGGTGATACTTCATGTCGAGCAGCCGCGTGGTCTGATCGGCGCGCTCGATATAGCGGCCGAGCTGATAGAAGTACCAGCCCTGATCGCGATAGAACGTGCCCTCGGTGATGCCGGTATGGGTCTGGCACGCCTCCTTGATCGCGCTGAACAGATCGGTGAGGCGGCCCGGCGCCAGATCGGGCTCCTCGATCGCGTTCAGCCGGTTCTGAAACACATTGAGCTGCACCCACATCTCGGTGGAGATCAGCGGTCGCAGGGCGCGCGCGTTCTCGCGGGCGTTGCGGATCGCGCTGACGATCGAGCTCGGGTTGGTGGCGTCGGTGACGTAGAAGCGGAGCACGGCCTCCGCACTGGCCTCGCCGTGGCGCCGGTGGAATTCCTCCTCGTCGGCGTGCAGATGCACGATGGATTCCCAGTTCTGGTCTCCCCTGGCGTCACGGGTGAACGTCTCGTTCACGTCCAGGATGCGCGCGAGGTTCTCGGCCCGCTCGACATAGCGGGCGAGCCAGAAGATGCATTCCGCATAGCGGGCGAGCAGAACCTCACTCAAGGACCCAGGTGTCCTTCGATCCGCCCCCTTGCGAGGAGTTCACCACCAGCGAGCCCTGGCGCAGGGCCACCCGGGTCAGTCCGCCCGGCAGCACCCAGGTCTTCGCTCCGGTGATCGCGAAGGGCCGCAAGTCCACGTGCCGCGGTTCGACCCCGCCATCGACCAAAGTGGGGGAGACCGACAGGCTGACGCAGGGCTGGCTGATGTAGTTGGCGGGGTCGGCGAGCAGCGTCGCGCGACAGTCGTCAAGCTCCTGGCGGGTCGCGCGCGGTCCTATGGTGATGCCGTAGCCGCCCGCCTCGCCGACCGGCTTGACCACCAGCTCGGCCAGATGGTCAAGCGTGTATCGCAGAGCGGCCGGCTCGCGGCAGATATGGGTTTCCACGTTCGGCAGGATCGCGTCCTCGCCCAGATAGTAGCGGATGATGCGCGGCATATAGGCATATACCGCCTTGTCATCCGCCACGCCGGTCCCGACCGCATTCGCCAGCGAGACGTTCCCAGCGTGGCAGGCCCGCATCAGGCCGGGCACGCCGAGGGTGCTGTCGGGGCGGAACACGTCGGGGTCGAGGAAGTCGTCGTTGATCCGGCGATAGATCACATCGACGCGCGACAACCCACCCGTGGTACGCATGAAGACGCGGTCGTTCTCGACCGTGAGATCGCGGCCCTCGACCAGCGGAACCCCCATCTCGCGGGCCAGGAAGACGTGCTCGAAAAAGGCCGAATTGTAGGTTCCGGGGGACAGCAGGACCACGCGCGGATCGTCAACCCCGGACGGTGCGACCTCGCGCAAGGCGGCGACGAGCTGCAAGCCGTAATTCTCGACCGGGCGAAGGCCGATGCCGTTGAGCAGGTCGGGAAAGCCGCGCAGCATCATGTGGCGGTTCTCGATGACGTAACTGACCCCGGAGGGGGTTCGCGCGTTGTCCTCCAGCACCAGGAACGTGCCGTCGGCGTCGCGCACGATGTCGGTGCCGCAGATGTTGACATAGGTCTTGTGGGGCAGATCGAGGCCCTGCATGACCGCGCGGTAATTGGCGTTTCCCAGCACCAGGTCGGCGGGAATGATGCCGTCCTTCAGCACCTTCTGGTCGTGATAGATATCGTCCAGCAGCAGGTTCAGCGCGGTGACCCGCTGGATCACGCCGCTTTCGATGATCCGCCACTCCGCCGCCGACAGCACCCGCGGGATCACGTCGAAGGGCAGGATGCGGTCGATCGCCTCCTTGTCCGAGTAGACGGTGAACGTGATGCCCTGGTCGTACAGCCCGGCCTCGGCCTTGGCCGCGCGTTGCTTCAGGGCCTCGATCGACAAGGCGGCGAGCCGCTCGCGGATCGGCCGGTTCGCCTCCCCGCGCAGCATCTCGCAGTAGAAACCCGCCGGATCGTATGTATCGAGGACGGCTGAACCCATACGGTCCTTATAGGAGATTTGCTTGCCTCAGCGATAGGCGGCGAGGAGCAGGAAAAGGTGGGCGCTGACGCTCATCGGCGAGCAGCGGCCGTTCCGCGATCTGCGCGTCTGTCGGCCCCCATTCCTCGACACGGGAGAGCGTGAATCCGGCTCGGAGGAGCAGGTTGAGGTACGTCGCCACGGTGCGGTGCTGCTTGATGACGCCCTTGGCGAGCCAGTCCGTCGTCCGCGGGCCCTCGACCAGATAGGCATCGACGGGCCATGTCTTGCGGCCGTCCGCATCGCGCGACCAGGCCGGATGCGTCGGCGCGGTGTAGATCGGGTGCTCCACAGACAGAACCAAATGGGCGCCGGGAACGAGCGCGCGATGGATTTCCGCCAGCAGCCCGGCCAGATCCGCGACGTAGTGCAACGCGAGCGAACTATAGGCGAGATCGAACGACCCCGCTTGCAGGTCGAGCCGTTCCATGTCGGCCTTGGCGTAGGTGATCGACGGGTCCGAGGTGGTCGTCCGGGCGCGCGCGAGCATCCTTTCGGAGACGTCGATGCCGAGAACCCGTGCCGCCCCATGCTCGCGCGCCCAGCGGCAAAACCAGCCGAAGCCGCAGCCGAGATCGAGCACGCGCAGGCCATCCAGTCGCGGCAGCAGGGCGCGCAAGGCGGGCCATTCCGCGGCGCCTTGGAGGCCCTCGACCGAACGGCCGAGCTGCGCATAGGCCCCGAAGAATTCCGGGTTGTCGTAGATGTTCTGGGTCACGCGATGCTCACGCTCTCGCGCTGAAACGGCTCGGCTTCAGCCAGGAACCCGCCCGACTGGCGCCGCCACAGCCGCGCGTAGAGGCCGTCGCGGGCGAGCAGTTCGGCATGGGAGCCGATCTCGCTGATGCGGCCCTGGTCGAGCACCACCAGCCGGTCCATCCGCGCAATGGTGGACAGGCGGTGCGCGATGGCGATGACGGTGCGGCCTTCCATCAGCAGGTCCAGCTGGCTCTGGATGGCCGCCTCGACCTCTGAATCGAGCGCCGAGGTCGCCTCGTCCAGCACCAGGATCGGAGCGTCCTTCAGGATCACGCGGGCGAGGGCGACGCGCTGGCGCTGCCCGCCCGACAGCTTCACGCCACGCTCCCCGACATGGGCGTCATAGCCGGTGCGGCCGTGCCAGTCCTCCAGGCCGAGGATGAATTCGTGCGCCTCGGCCCGGCGCGCCGCGCTCTCGATCATTGCCCGCGTCGCCAGCGGACGGCCATAACGGATGTTCTCGGCGATCGAGCGGTGCAGCAGCGAGGTGTCCTGGGTGACCAGGGCGATCTGCGTGCGCAGACTCTCTTGCGTCACATGGGCGATGTCCTGCCCGTCGATCAGGATCCGGCCGCGCTCCAGCGCGTAGAAATGCAGCAGCAGATTGACCAGCGTGGATTTTCCGGCGCCTGACGGGCCGACCAGACCGACGCGCTCGCCGGGCGCGATCGTCAGGTCGATGCCGTGCAGCACGCCGGGCTGGCCGATCGGGCGTTTGCCGCGGCCGTAGTCGAAGTGCAGCCCCTCGAAGCGGATCTCGCCGGCATCGACGTGCAGCTCGGTCGCGTCCGGCGCATCCGGCATCTGCCGCGCCACCGCGATGGAGCGCATCCCGTCCTGCACGACGCCGACATTCTCGAAGATGTTGGTGACGTTCATCGCTACCCAGCCGGCCATGTTGGAGATCTGCCAGGCCATCGGGATCGCGGTGGCGACCGCGCCCACTTTGATATGACCGGCGCGCCAGAGCAGGATCGCCGTCGCCCCGGTGCCGACGACCAGGGCGGCGTTGATCACCGCGAGGGTGAAGGTGAAGCCTGTGGCCAGACGGGTCTGGCGGCGGAAGGCGGTGGTGTGCTCGTCAACCGCATCGCGCACGAAGGCGTCCTCGTCGCTGGCACGAGCGAACAGCTTGACGGTAAGGATATTGGTGTAGCTGTCCACGACCCGCCCGGTCAGCATGGAGCGCACCTCGGAGACCGCGCGGGAGCGGTCGCGCATCCGCGGCACGAAACCGCGCAGCAAGGTCGCGTAGGCGGCGAACCAGCAGAAGATCGGGATGGTGAGGTGCCAGTCGGTGGCGCCGAGCAGGCCGATCGCGCTCGAACCGTACACCAGGATGTACCAGACGGCGTTGGTGCCGGAGACGATGCTCTCGCGCAGCGCCGGACCGGTCTGCAACACGCGGTTGGCGATCCGCCCGGCGAAATCGTTCTGGAAGAAGGTCCAGCTCTGGCGGACCACGTGCCAGTGGGTCTGCCAGCGGATCATGTTTGAGAAGCCGGGGTTGATGATCTGGTTGGTGACGACGTTCTGCGCCAGCAGGGCGGCGGGGCGGCAGACCAGCAGCACCAGCGCCATCAGCGCGAATTGCCCGCCCGCCGCCGCCAGCAGCGCGTCCGGGGTCCGGGTCGAGACAAGCCCGACGACGCGGCCGATGAACAGCGGGATCGTGGTGTCCAGCGCCGCGACCAGCAGCCCGGTCGCGAACAGCGCGATGATCAGCCAACGGACCTGGCGGGCGAAGTGCCAGTAGAACCGCACCAGTCCGTCGGTCGGCGGTTCGGCGGGCGAGCGCGCCGTCGGGTCGAGAAGGGTTTCGAAGCGATGAAGCATGGCGGGAGGGGTGAGCCAGACGCGTGGGGCGCGTCAACTGTTCCCGATGGCGCGGTTGGCAGGTATGCGTGGTGCCGGATTATGTCTCCCGCCATGCGCCACGCCCACCATCACCAAGCCGTGACCCGGAGCGAGCGAGGACCATGATCAACCACTTCAGCGACCATGCCGCCAACGAGCGTACGTTCCTTGCTTGGGTGCGCACCGCGATCGCGGTCATGGCGTTCGGCTTTCTCGTCGAGAAGTTCGACCTTTTTCTGGAAATCGCAAGCCGGTCGTTGGGCGGCCGCACCCCATCGGCCGGGGGCCAGATCGCCGGCAACATCGCCGGTCTGGCGCTCATCTGCCTCGGCGCCGCCATGATGGCCGTCGCGTTGGTCCGCTTTCGGAGGGCCGGAAAAGCCATCGACGACGAGGCGGTGCGGCCCGGGAGCGGCGAGGGAATGGATACCATGCTGGCGGCCCTCCTCACGCTCCTGGGTGCGGCGCTGTTCGTCTATCTGCTCTACACGGTCCTCCGCAGGGTGTAGGCGCGCCGAGCCGCGAGGGTCGTCGAAATCCTGCTGATGTTTTCTGGATAGCCTGATATAAAGCGTCTGGCCGTTCTTCGTTGTTGGGAGAGTCCAATGCATCGCCTCCTGATGGCCCTCGCCCTGATCGCCACCGCCTCCCCGGCCCTCGCGGCCGGGCGAGGCGGTGGCGAGCCTGCCATCGCCAACGACACCACGACGTCGATGGGCCAGCCGATGGGCTCGCCGTTTTATGCCGCGCCCCGTTCGGCGGGCGTGCCGGACACGCCGGCGAACCGCCACGCGCTGGAACTGGGACAGAATCCGGTCGTGGTCGCCCGGTGCGGCTCGTTCCAGCCAAAACCGGGATGCCACCCGACGCCCTGACGGCCGTGGCGCGGTTCGGCGGGGTCGCCCCTTTCGCTCCCGCCGAGCCTGGGTCAGCCGTGCTTGCGTCGGCGGATCAGGCCCAAACCGAGCAGACCGACGCCGAGGAGCGCGAGCGTCGCCGGCTCCGGCACTGACGCGGCGATCAGGCCCTGCGCCCAGAGCGCATGCACGTGAGCCGTCGGGTGGATGTCGTCCCAGTAGATGAACTGATCGATGTTGGTCGCCGCGCCGGTGATTGGGTCGGGCGGTCCACACGCGGCCGTGGCAATGATGGCGGAAGTCGGAACGCCGCCGCCGGTGTCGTAGCAGGGATCGGCGGTGTTGGCGAACCCGAGCGCCGCCCCATTAGCGATAATCGCGTTGTTGAAGTCGAAGAGGTCGAAATAGTTGAGGATAGTGCCTGGATTGCTGGCTCTCAGGGCCTGCACGCCCTGGCCGAGCAGCGTATCGTACAGAACACTGTCCGCGTGCGCCGCGGCATCCTGGTCGGGTGGGCTGCCCTGGGTGAATTCGGGAATCAACCCGACATCGGGGACGTTGGAGACCAGCAGATCCTTCGCGCCATTGTCGATCAACCTCTGGAGTTGCGCGAATTCCGATGCGACGCCGCTAAAGACGAGCGAATTGTTCAGCGCATGCGCCGCCGTGCGGATGTCGTTGCCGCCGATCAGCATCGCGTAGAGTGCGTCCGACGGTGCGTGGTCGACCCCCACATGGCTTAGGAAGGCCGAGACCTGCTCTGGAAGGTCGAGAAAGAAAAACCCGGCGCCACGATCGGTCGCGGTCGCGCCGCCTACGGCGTAGTTGGTGCCGGATGTGAGCCCGAGTCCATGCACGTCGGCGAACCCCGTCGGCCAGAGCGACGGATCGGCCCGCAGGCCGTAATGTTCGGCCAGCAATTCCATCGCCACCGGGCCGTTGGTGAAGCTGTCATGGAAGCTCGGCGGATTCGGGATATTCGCGCCAATGGCGTCCGCGATGTTGCCCGTATCGGACAGGCTGTCGCCGAAAACGAAGACATCACTGTACGTGCCGGCTTGGGCCGCCGTTGGCGCCAGCGAAAGGACGAGGAGCCCAGCCGTCACGCATGCCGCTTGGATTTTCACGTTATTGTCCCCGCTGTCATCGATCGCGAGCCGATCCTATGCCCGAATCGCGAGCTGCAAGGGTTCAATCTCTCGCGTACGCCATGATCCGGCAAGCTGCTAGGTTCTTGCTTTGTTCGGAACTGCCCTCCTGGCGGCGCGCCATGCCGCCCGCGCGGTGGCATCAGGGATCGAGCTTCTCGAGCGCGATCTCTTTCCCGATCTCCGCATCGGAGCCCCGCGGTGGAGTGCCAGCGGCCGAGGAGCCATTAGGGGTGGTCGCGTGTTCCAGGGCTTTCAGAGCCCCGATGGCGTGCTCAATCAGCTCCCTCGTGCCATCTTGCGGGTCCGCGGCCTGGCGGGATGTAAGGTCGCGAAGGACGACCTCATAGGCATCGGCGGTTGGCGAAAGTTCCAGTGCCTCCTTCGCATCGAGCACCTCGCGAAGGTTGCTCGGCTCACCACCGGTCATGCCTTCGGCCGACGCTGTCGCCAGCAGGCGGGCATCCTGCTCCAGCGAGTCAAGCGCCTCCCCTTTCTCCTGCTTCGACAGCGCCGGGTCGGCGGCGACCTCATGCGGCGTCTCGAAGTGGGCGTGGGGCTTCTCGATCTTGTCTTGGTTGGTTTCATTCGTGGTCATGAACTTCTCCATTCTTTCATGAAATTCTCCATCTTGCCGGATACTCCAAGTATCTGGGCGTTCTCGCCAGGGGCTATCGGTTCACCTGCTGTTTACGTGAGGGATCTTCGCACCGGGCCGCTCGTGGGCCAAGCATGTCCAGTGGCTTCCGCCGCGAACGACGATATTGCTATTGCCGTGTCCGCCAGTGCCCGCATCTCGGCGAAGAGATCCGCCTTCGCCTCGAACCCGATGCCCGGCAGGTCGGGCAGCACCACATGGCCGCCCTCGACGCGGGTACCGTCGGGGAAGCCGCCATAGGGCTGGAAGACCTCCGGATAGCTCTCGTTG
>JBDTFI010000097.1:0-2668 GCA_039938035.1 Acetobacteraceae bacterium
CTCGGCGTCGCCGTCGCCGGACCCGCCAGCTTCACGGTGACCAGCGTATCCGTGGTCGGCGACGGGTCACGCTCGTTTCGCCAGTCAGCGGGAATACGACCGCTGGACCGATCATATTGCAGACCAGCATCGGCACGCTGGTGACGTGGTGCGATGACCTGTTCCACGAGATCTACCTCGGCGGATCTCAGTCGCTTCCCTATACGATCGGCACTGTCAGCAGCAACAATGACCCGAATCACCCGCTGACCCTTAGCGGGTCGCAGATCCGCGAGATCACCGGCCTCGCCGCTTACGGGGAAGGGCTCTACGGAACCGTCCTGGGCACCGACGACAACCTCGCCGCGGTGCAACTCGCGATCTGGTCGATCGAGTATCCGGGGTTCACCTACTCCGGCGCCGTCGGCGCGCCGGTCGCGGCCGACATCGCGCTGGCACCCACGCTCGCCGGCACCGCCGCTCAGCTGGTGGCGCTGGAGGGAACGCAGAATCTCGTCACGGCGGATTTGCGTCCCGTGCCGGAGCCCGCATCGCTCGCCCTCCTGGGCACCGGTCTCCTGGGGATTGCCGTCCGGAAACGGCGGGCATGAGAGCACGCGCCGGTCGTGGAGGTCAGTCCGGGGCACGACCGGCAGCACTTTCCAAAATCCTGCGCGACGCCTCCGGCACCGGCGTTGGCCTCTGCGACTCGCGCTCCACGAACACATGCACGAAGTGGCCCTCCGCTGCGGCGATGTCGTCGCCGTCGCGGAACACCGCCATCTCATAGCGCACGGAACTGCCCCCGATCCGCGCGACCCGCAGCCCCACGCTGAGCCGGTCGGGCCACGCGACGGAGCTGTGGTAGCTGCAAGTCACCTCCGCGACCACGCAATGCACCGGACCGTCGAGCAGATCGACCGCGCCGGTGGATGTCTCGAAGAAGGTCACCGCGGTGTCGAAGTACGAGAAATAATGCACGTTGTTGACGTGGCGGAACACGTCGTTGTCCATCCAGCGGGTGGTGATGTCATGGAACCAGCGGTAGTCGGCGCGCCGGCCGGGCGGTTGACGGCTCATGGGGCGGGAATAGAGCGGGTTTGATGGCCGGCGTCCACCGGAGGGAACGGCGTCGCTTGTCGGCGTTCCCTCGCGCGCCGATAATCGGTGAAAATCGGAGGATCCTTCGATGCCCGACACCATCGCACCGCGCGCCGCCGACCGCCAGGATTTCTACGACCGCATCGCCACGCACGGCCTCGCGCCGCTGTGGGAGAGCCTGCACAGCCTCGTCACCCGCGCGCCCGTGACCGACGCCGTCCCGGCGCATTGGGACTATGACCAGATCGTCCGCCCGCACCTGATGGAAGCCGCTGGCCTCATCACCGCCAAGGAAGCCGAGCGGCGGGTCCTGATCCTGAAGAACCCCGGCCTGGCAGGTCAGGCGGCGATCACCCAGACGCTGTTCTCGGGCCTGCAACTCATCATGCCCGGCGAAGTGGCGCCAGCGCACCGGCACACCCAGTCGGCGCTGCGTTTCATCATCGAAGGGCACGGCGCCTACACCGCGGTCGAGGGTGAACGGACGATGATGGAGCCGGGCGATTTCGTCATCACCCCGTCCTGGACCTGGCACGACCACGGCAACGACACCGCCAAGCCGATGGTCTGGCTGGACGGGCTTGACATCCCGATGGTGCGCTTTTTCGGCGGAAGCTTCGCCGAGCCCGCCAACGCCGAAAGCCAGACCGAGGCCCGCCCGCCCGGTGATGCCCTCGCGCGCTACGGTGCCAACATGCTGCCGGTGGACTACCGTCCGCGCGGCCTAAGCTCGCCGGTATTCAGCTATCCGTACGCCCGCTCGCGCGAGGCGCTTGCCGCCCTTGCCCGCGCCGGCGCGCCGGATTCCTGCCACGGCCACAAGATGCGCTACGTCAACCCGGCGACGGGCGATCACGCGATGCCCACGATCGGGGCGTTTCTTCAGTTGCTACCGGAGAGGTTTGAGACCGCCGACTATCGCGCCACCGACGGCACGGTGTACGTCGCCGTCGAGGGCAAGGGGCGGACGATCGTGGGCGATACCGTGATCGAGTGGAAGCCGCGCGACGTCTTCGTGGTGCCGGGCTGGCATCGGCATCGTCATCTCGCGGCGAAGGAATCCGTGTTGTTCAGCTTCTCCGATCGCCCGGTGCAGGAGAAGCTGGGGCTGTGGCGGGAGGAGCGAGGGTAGGCCGAAAGGCCCTCACCCGGCTCGCTTCGCTCACCGACCTCTCCCGCAAGCGGGAGAGGGGAAGCTTCGTCACCTCTCCCGCCCTTCCGCGGGAGAGGTCGCCCGCGCGGAGCGCGGCGGGTGAGGGTTTTTCGCTTACGCCGCCGTCTTCTCCTCGCGCACGACCGTGGTGGTAATCGTCCCCCCCGCCTGGCGCACCGCCTCCACCGCACTGGCCGAGGCGCCGCTGACGGTGATGGTGATCGCCCGCGTGATCGCCCCCTTGGCGAGCAGGCGCACCCCGGCGACCTTCTTGCCGCCGCGCATCATGCCGGCGGCGCGCAGCGTGTCCTCGGTGATCGGCTGGGCGGCATCAAGGCGTCCGGCGATGATCGCCTTCTCCAGCGCGCCCAGGTTCACCGGGGCGTATTCCTTGCGGAAATGGTTGAAAAACCCACGCTTGGGCAGCCGACGATA
>JBDTFI010000098.1:0-10929 GCA_039938035.1 Acetobacteraceae bacterium
AACACCTTGATCGCCGACGGCACGGCGACGACGTACGACATCAGCGAGAATACCAGCGCCGAGTACACCGACTCGCCGGAGACGAACATGTGGTGGCCCCAGGCGAAGAAGCCGATCACCGCGATCGACATGCTGCACCACACCACGAACTCGTAGCCGAACAGCCGCCGGTGGCAGAAGCACGGGATGATCTCGCTGATCACGCCGAAGCCCGGGATGATCATGATGTAGACCGCCGGATGCGAGTAGAACCAGAACATGTGCTGATACAGCACGAGGTCGCCGCCGAGTTGGGGGTCGAACATGCCGACGCCGAAGCTGCGCTGGAAGAACAGCATGACCATCGTCATCGCCAGCATCGGCGTCGCCAGCACGTAGATGACGCTGACCGCGTAGTGCGACCAGACGAAGACCGGCAGGCGGTGCCAGTACATGCCCGGCGCGCGCAGGCGGTGGATCGTCACCATGAAGTTCAGGCCGGTCGCGATCGAGGAGAACCCGACCAGGAAGATGCCCGCCGCCGCGACCTTGATGAAGCCGTTGGTGTAGCCGGTCGACAGCGTCGGATAGAACGTCCAGCCGGTGTCGATGCCGCCGACGAACATCGCATAGAATTCGGTGACGCCGGCGGCGACGAAGAGATACCAGCTCATCAGGTTGAGCTTCGGGAAGGCGAGGTCGCGCGCGCCGATCATCAGCGGGATCAGGAAATTGCCCAGGGTCGCGGGAATGGACGGCACCAGGAAGAACCATACCATCATGACGCCGTGCATGCTGAACATCCGGTTGTACGTCTCCGGCGCCACCATTCCGCCCGGCTCGATCAGGTTCCAGCGCATCACCGCCGCGCCGATGCCGCCGATGAAGAAGAAGACGGTGATCGAGATCATATAGAGGATCGCGATCCGCTTGTGATCGGTGCTGAGCAGCCAGCTCGACAGCGTGAACTTCTCGGAGAGGTAGCTGACATCGGCCTTGCGGGCATCGATCGTCGTGGTGCTCATCGGATACGCTCCGCGCCGAGGGACTTGATGTAGGCGAGCAGCTTCTCGAGGTCGGCGTCGGTGATCTTCCCATTGAAGGAGGGCATGACCGGGACGTAGCTGGCGACCACCTGCTTCTCGGGGAACAGGATCGAATCGCGCAAGTATTTCTCGTCGGCGATGACCGTCGTGCCGTCCGACAGCGGCACCGGGCCGCCGTACACGCCCTCCAGCGGCGGGGCGCGCACCGTGCCGTTGCCGCCGTGACAGCCGGCGCAGCCGAACTGGACGAACAGGCGGGCGCCCTCGGCGGCGAGGCCGACGGAGCCACCGTTCGATTCCAGCCAGTGCTGATAGGCCGGGACAGGCAGCGCGACGACCTTGCCGCGCATCAGCGAATGGTCCGCCCCGCAGAGTTGGTCGCAGAACAGGTTGTACGTTCCGGGTGTCTCGGCGATGAACCACAGCGTCTCGTAGCGGCCGGGAAGAATGTCGTGGCGGAGGCGGAACGCCGGGACGGCGAGGTCGTGGATGACATCCTCCGACGTCATCAGGAGCTGCACCGGCTCGCCCACCGGAACATGCAGCACGTTGATCTCCTTCTGGCCGCCGGGATGCTCGAACTTCCACATCCATTGCTTGCCGACCGCGCTGATCTTCAAGGCGTTCGCCGGCGGGGAGAACTCGCGAATGAAAAGCGAGGCGCCCCAGTAGAACAGGACGAAGAAGCCCAGCATGATGGCGGTCGTCCAGGCGGTCTCCAGCCGCCAGGTCTTGTCCATGATCTTGCCGCGGTCGAGCGGGCTGTTGGCGCGATAGCGATAGGCGAAGATGGCCATCATGCCGAACACCAGGGCCAGCATCCCGCCCGACAGCACGAGCAACGCGATCAGGATGTGATCCGTCTCGGCGGCGAAGTTCGAGGCGGCGGGGAGCGCGAAGTTCATGGCCTGGCCTGCCCGGACGGCGCGGCGGGCGCCTGCCCGGAGGGCGCTCCCGGAGGTGGTTTCGGCCAGTCCTTGATGCCGTCTTTCGCGATCATATGCATCGCCTGGTCGATCGGGACATGCACGAGGCCCTTCGCGCGATCGACCCAGCCGACGGAGTTCAGCCGGTCCATCTCCTCGCGATAGAACCGGACCATGTCCTCGTGTGGGGAGGCTTGCAGGCGCGGCGCGGGATAGGCCGGGGGCGGCGCGGGCAGCAAATTGTGGTGCGGGGCGCGCGGGAAGAGCCACCAACAGAGCAGGCCGATGATCGTGATCCCGGAGACCAGCAACAGGAAGGCGATCGTGATGAAGCGGGCGGAAGCGTCGCGTGCCTCTCGCTGCGCGCTAGGGATGGCGAGGGTTTCCTCAACCATGCGGGGCGATCCCGTTCGCAACCATCGGCAGGCGCATCGCCCGCAGGCCGAGGCCGACGGCGACGCCCCCGAGGGCCATCATCGCGAGGATGTCCACCGACGACAGCGCGCGTCCCTGGGCCGGGACGACCAGCCACCAGGCGCGCGGAACCTCCGCGGCGACGAGTAGCGCGGAGACCGCCAGCATGGCCCGGCGCGAGCGCTGCACCTGCGGCCAGATCAGCAGCAGGAACGGGATCAGGAAGTGGAAGACAAAGAGGATGCCGGCGACGATCCCCCAGCCATGCGCTACTCGCATCACGTACCAGGGCGCGTCGCTGCCGAGATCGGAGTTCCACACGATCAGCAGCTGCATGAAGACGAAGTAGCCCCACAGCAGAAGCAGCGCGAGGAGCAGCTTGCCCAGATCCTCCGTTACCCGACGCGTCGGCGGCTCGACCAGCAAAGTGAGGAACGTCGCCACCGCGAGCGCGAACAGCACGCCCTCGCCGGCGAGGATCATCCCGTAGATGCTGGAGTTGAAGTGCGGGTCGAGAGAGAGCGTCGAGTCGAATCCGCCGAACGTCACCGTCAGCATCAGGGCGATCAGCCCCAACGGCGCCAGACGGTAGAGCGCGGCGTCCGCGTTTTCGCGCCGAAGCGCGAGCAGGATCAGCACGGCAAGTCCAAGCCAGATCAGCAGATACAGCACGGCGCGGCCGCATACGAACGGCACGTTCAGGTAGGCCGTGTTGCCGAGCGTGGCGGCGGCGTCGGGCCGTGCCCAGGGATACAGCGCGGGCAGCTCGAACAGCAGCGGCAGCACCGCCGCCAGCGCCAGCGGCAGGGTGATCATGCCGAAGACAAGCTGGGGGCGGATCGCATACCCCCAGCGGCCGCCGGTGACGGAATGGATCAGCAGCAGCGCCATGCTGCCGAGCGGCCAGCCGATCCAGCAGGCGAGGGCGGCGAGCCAGGCGTGCGCGAAGACGGCGGGCACGGCGATCCAGCCGATGACGGAGCCGAGCAGCCCGACGCCGCCGATCCCCCACGCGGCCCGCTCGGGCGTCATGGCAGCGACTTCCGCTGCTCGGGCGTGAGATCGACCAGCTTGACACTCTGGCTGAGTTGCAGGGCACGGATATAGGCGGCGATCGCCCAGCGATCCGACGGCTGGACGCGATCGGCGTACGAGTACATCACGCCGAATCCGTCGGTGATCACGTCATAGAAATGCTGCGTCGGCGCGGCGATCAGCGCGGCGCTGTGATAGGACGGCGGATGCGGAAAGCCGCGCTGGACGATCATGCCGTCGCCGTCGCCGAGTTCGGAATGGCACGGCGTGCAGTAGATGCGGAATCGCTCCTGTCCGCGTTGCAGCAAGGCCAGGGTGAGCGGGGGAACCGTCTCGGGCTTCTTGTCGTACTCGACGGTCCCTTTCGGCACCTGCGCCGGGCCGACCTCGGGCGAATACTGCTTCTGGCGCGGCTGATCGGTCATGTCGTCGCACGCGGCGAGCAACGCCAGCACGCCCAGCGCGCAGACCACCCGCCTCACGCCGGAATCTCCACCAACGCCGGCGATATCGCCTCGATGGAGAGCGGATGCAACGACAGCAGGATGCGCCGCGCCCGCTCGATCTCCCTTCGGTCGTCGTTGCGGACCGCGACCACCCACTCGGCGCGCATCGCCTCGCGCATCGCGTCGCATTCGTCGATCGGCTCCCACAGCCGCGGCAGGCGGTTGATGGCGAGGTAGCCGACGATCCCGGTCGTCATGGCGCACAGGATGCCGAACTCGAAGGCGATCGGCACGAAAGCCGGCCAGGAGAAGGCCGGCCGGCCGCCGACGTTCACCGGCCAGTTCACCACGTCGGCGTAGGTCTCGAGCGCGAACATCGCCGCCGCGCTGATGATCCCGGCGACGAAGATCATCAGCGGCAAGGGCGATCCGGTGCCCTCCTTGTCCGCTTCCAGCGCTTTCGGCGTGTAGGTCTCGATCTCCCCGATCCGGTCGGCGCGGAGGCGGGCGAGCGCGTGCTCCAGCGCCGGCTCGGTCGCGAAGGCGGCGACGATCCCGGTCATGAGTTTTGCCGCTGCACCAACGAGCGCATCTCCGACATCGAGATGACCGGGATGAAGCGCACGATCATCAGCATTCCGAAAAAGAAGAAGCCGACGCTGCCGACGAGAGTGGCAAGGTCCCAGTAGGTGCCGTGGAAATTGCCCCAGGCCGATGGCAGGTGTGTCCGGTGCAGGCTGGTGACGACGATCTCGTAGCGCTCGAACCACATGCCGATGATCACGCCGGTGCAGATCAGCAGCACGACTATCTGGTTCATCCGCAGGCGGCGGAACCACATGAGTTGCGGCAGCGAGACGTTGAACACGATGGTCGCCCAGTAGGCGTACCAGTACATCCCGGTCGCCCGGGCGGCGAACATCGTCCGCTCCGCCGCGTCCGCCCCGTACCAGGAGGTGAACGCGTCCATCATGTACGAATACGTTAGGGCCAGGCTGCTGACCGCGAGCAGCCGGCAGAGCACGTCGAGGTGCCGGCCGGTGATCATCGGCTCCAGCCGCAGCAGCCGGCGCAGTGGGATCAGCAGGATGATGACCATCGCGAAGCCGGACAGGAACGCGCCGAAGATGAACAGCGGCGGGAACTGGGTGGCGTGCCAGCCGATCGTCGCGCCGCCGGCGAAGTCGAGGCCGACGATGCTGTGAACCGAGCACACGAGGGCGGCCATGATCGCCGCCAGCACGCCGTAGGTCGCGTGCCAGTGCCGCCATTGCCGGCTGGTGCCGCGGAAGCCCATCGCCATCACGCCGTACAGGACCTGCTTGCCGCGCCGCGGCGCCCGGTCACGCAACGTCGCCATGTCGGGGATCAGGCCAAGATACCAGAACAGGAGCGAGGCGCTCACATAGGTCAGGATCGCCCAGAAATCCCATAGCAGCGGGCTGCGCCATTGCGGCCAGTAGCCCATCGTGTTCGGGTACGGGAACAGCCAGTAGAACAGCCAGGGCCGGCCAAGGTGCAGGATCGGAAACAGCCCCGCGCAGGCGGCGGCGAACAGCGTCATGGACTCGGCGATCCGGTTGGTCGACGTACGCCAGTCGACCCGCATCAGAAAGAACAGCGCCGAGATGAACGTCCCGCCCGAGGCGATGGCGATCCACCACACGTATTCGATGATCGCGAACCCCCAGTCGACGGGCCAATCGACGCCCCAGATGCCGATCCCCTTGTAGAACAGCCAGATGATGGAGCCGAACAGCACCAAGGTCAGCGACGCGCACGGCAGTACCGCCACCCACCACCAGAAGAACGCGCGCTCGCGCAGCGCCAGGGCGGCGATCCGATCGGTCAGCGAGCCGAGCGTCAGGCCCGGCAGCAGCACCGGATCGTCGTTGCGTGGCCGTGCGGTGCCCGCGAGGAATGCGTCCTCGGCGCCGCTCACCCGAGGGCCTCCTTGATCGCCGGATTGGGGTTGCGGACCAGCGCTTCGTAGGTCGTGCGCGGATGCGTGTGCTGATCTTCCAGCAGCGCGTAGTCGAGCGGGCTGGCCTTGCGTTTGGCGACGTCGCTCGCCGGCTGGGCCACGTCCCCGAACGTGAATGCCTGGGTCGGGCACGCGGCCTGACACGCGGTGACGACCTCCTGCGGGTGAACGCGGCGGTTCTCCTTGTCGGCGGTGATGCGCGCCTCGGAGATGCGTTGCAGGCAGTAGCTGCACTTCTCCATCACGCCGCGGGCACGCACCGAGACATCCGGGTTCCACGACACCGCCGGGCGGTTATCCTCGCCGGCGAAGTCGAAGAAGTTGAAGCGACGTACCTTATAAGGACAGTTGTTGGAGCAGAACCGCGTGCCGACGCAGCGGTTGTAGACCATCACGTTCAGGCCCTCGGAATCGTGTACCGTCGCGCCGACCGGGCAGACCAGTTCGCACGGCGCCTTCTCGCAGTGCATGCAGAGCATCGGCTGGAAGAACGAGTCTGGCGCCTCCGGCGTGCCCTCGTAGTAACGGTCGATCCGCAGCCAGTGCATCTCGCGCTCGCGCAGCACTTCTTCCTTGCCGACGGTCGGGACGTTGTTCTCCGCCTGGCAGGCGATGACGCAGGCGTTGCAGCCGATGCAGGAATTGAGGTCGACCGACATCGCCCACGCCACCGGGCCGGGCGGCTTGCGCCAGTACAGTTCCGGCGTCGGCGCCTCTTTCGCGAAACGCGGGTTCTTCGCGAATTCGTCGAGGCTGGCGTGGCGCACGATCGTGTCGACCGTCGCGGTGCCGTAATCGAGCAAATTGTGATGATCGGTGCTCGCCAGCTCCACCGATCCCTTGGCCTTCTCAATCGTCGCCGATCCGTCGCCGCCGGTGAGCGGATAGACGTCCCAGCCGATGTCCGTGCCGACCGCGCCGGTCACGTGCCGGCCGTTGCCGACCCAGGCGAGCATGACGTCCGGTGCCTGCCCAGGCTGCACCCACACCGCCATCGTGATCGCCCCGGCGCTGGTTCGCAGATTGACCTTGTCCCCGGCGCGCAGCTTGATCCGTCGCGCGAGATCAGGCGAGATCAGCAGGGGGTTGTCCCAGGTCAGCTTGGTCAGCGGCTCCGGCAGTTCCTGCAGCCACGGGTTGTTCGCGTAGCGCCCGTCGTGCAGACGCGGGTCGGGGCGGAACAGAAGACGCAGGCCGGCCGGAGGAGCCGGCGGCGTGATCGCCCCGGCCGATCCGCTCAGCGCGACGTCGGATGGCGTGCTCGCGGTGCCGGCGACGACGCCATCGACAAGTGCCTGGCGCCATGCGGTATCGAAGCTGGTGCCGAATTGGTCGCGCCATGTGTCCTGCACCGTCGCGAGGTCGGTTCCCGGCGTCTCGCCGATGAACCGCGTGATGATCTCCGCGGCGCTCATCCCGTCATACAGCGGCAGCGCCATCGGCTGCATGATCGTCGCCGTCCCGTCATGGCCGCGCGCGTCGCCCCAGGTCTCCCAGTCATGCGCCATCGGCACCGTCCAGGTGGCCAGCGCGGCGGTTTCGTCGGGCGCCTTGGCGAGTGCCACGCTGAATTTCACCGCGCGCAGCGCGGCGGCGAAGTCGTGCGTGCCGAGCGCGGTGAAGACCGGGTTGGTGTCGATCATCAGCAGGGTCGAGACGTGACCCGCCTGCATGTCGGCGATCAGGGCATCGAGCGAGGCGGCGGGCGCGAGCAGCGGGTCGATCACGTCGTAGGTCGCGCCGCGTCCGCCCAGCGCCTCGTTCATCGCCGCGACCAGCGCGTGCGTCTCGGCGGGCTGGCCGGGGCCGGCGTGGATGAAGGCGCGACCGTGATGGGCCTTCAGGTCGGCGGCGACCGGGCCGACCCAGCGCGGCGCCTCGGTCGAGGTGCCGTGGAGCACCGCGCCCGCGAGTGCAGTCACCGCGGCGGCCATCTCGGCCGGTCCGGCGACGAAGCGATGATCGGCGATCGAGCCGAGCAAGGTGGGGCTCGGCTCGGCGGCGTAGATGCGGCTCATGGTCTTGGTGCGCGTCGGGTTGCGCCGGCTGGCGAAGTCGCGCGCGTAACGCACCCAGCCCGGCGCGCCGCCCAGCAGGTCGCTGTCGAGACCGAGGATGATGTCGGCCGCATCCAGCCGCGCCACCACGTCCATCGGCTTGCCGTAGGCGAGCGCCGTTCCGCGCATCGCATTGTCGCGGTTCACCGGTTCCCAAACATGCCACCGCGCTTCGGGATAGGCCGCGAGGATGCGGGCCATCAGTCGCTCCGTCGTCGGCGAACTGGTGGCGCCCGTCAGGATGCGGAATCCGGCCCCGCTTGTCGCGGCGATGACGCCTTGCGCGGAGACGAGTGCGGCGAGCAACGCCTGCCGGCTCGCCGCCGTGCCGTTGTTGCTGATCAGCATCGCGCGGTCGGGGTCGTAGAAGCCCAGGACCTCGGCCTGCGCATACGGGTCGGTCGCGCCGAGGCTGGAGGGATGGTACGGGTTTCCCTCCACCTTGATCGGCCGGCCCATCTGATGGGTGACGACGGTGCCGAGCGCATGACCGCCCAGCACATGCGCCGTCGCATAGCGGTTCGGCAGACCAGGGATGATGTTGGGCGGATTGCGCACGGCCGGGATCAAATGGCCGCCGGGCTCTCCGGCGTAGCAACCGGCGAGGCCGCCGGTCGCGAGGGCGGCGGCCAGGAGGCGGAGAACCCGCCGGCGCTTTTGCGGCGCCGCCAGCGCCTCGCGCAGGGAGGGGAACTCCTGGATCGCGTGCTCGATGAAGGCCGGATCGTTTTCCAGCTCCGCGAGACTGCGCCACTGGCGGGATGCGCTCATCGGTGGCACGTCGAGCAGTCGAGCAGCCGTCCGCCGGCCCGCACGTTGTACTCCGCCATCAACGCCTTGGGCGAAGGCGTCATCGCGTCGCGGGCCCAGTCCATGTTGTAGATCTCGCTGCGCGGACGCATACGCGGACCGGGGTTCTGATGGCAGTCGATGCAGAACGTCATCTCCAGGCTCACCGCCTTGTAGGTCAGGGGCATGTGGTTCACCTCGCCATGACAGCTCGCGCAGCCGATGCCCTTGGCGATGTGGATGCTGTGGTTGAAGAAGACATAATCGGGCAGGTCGTAGACGCGATGCCAGTGGATCGGCGTGTCGTTCGCCAGGCTATCGCGCACTGGGGCGAGGATCGCGGCGTTGGTCCAGATCTGCGAATGACACGTCATGCACGTGTACGTCGGCGGCAGGCCGGCGCTCGAGGACGTCGCGACGGAGGTGTGGCAGAACCGGCAGTCGATGCCGAGCCCATTGACGTGGTGCTCGTGGCTGAACGGCACCGGCTGCTGGACGGTCCAGAATTCCTGCCGGCGGTAATTCGTGCGCGGATAGCCCCACCACCAGCCGATCCCGCCGAGCACCAGTGCCGCCAGACACAGCAGGGTGAGTTTTGCCGCGATATTCGCCTGTGGCTTGAAGACCGCCGCCATTCTTCCTCGCGCCAAGCCAGCCGTTCCGTGTGGCATCGTCAGAATGGCGGTCGGATTAACGCACAGGCAAACGAATCCGCCGGCAAAGCGCCACAATTCCCGGTGAGCGATTGGCGGCGTCGGGCGTGACGCGTTTCATTCTCAAGGAGGGTCGTCGATGGCGGGCAGGCCGATCTGGCGGGGGCATCTGCGCCTCGCTTTGGTGTCGTGTCCGGTCGCGTTGCACACGGTGCATCGGGCGAGCGGCGAACTGCATTTCCACTTTATCAATCCGAAGACCGGCAATCGCGTGCGTACGGTGACGGCCGATGCCGAGACCGACGCCGAACTGTCGCGGGCCGACCTCGCGCGCGGCTACGAATTCGAGAAGGGCCGCTATGTGATCGTCACGCCGGAGGATTTCGAGAGCGCGCGCATCGAGTCATCGTCGGTCATGACAATAGGCAAATTCGTGGAAGGGGCCGCCATCCCGCCGATCTACTATGATACGAGCTACTACCTCGCCCCGGACGGCGAGGCCGGGCGGGACGTGTACGCGGTGTTGCGTGAGGCGATCGCGAAATCGGGGAAGGCGGCGCTGGCGCGCGTCGTGATCGCGAAGCGCGAACGCGCGGTCGCGATCATGCCCATGCAGGCCGGCATGGTGCTGTACACGCTGCACGAGAAAAGCGACATCTACGACCCGAAGGCGCTGTTCGACCCGGTCGAGGACGAGAAGCCCGATGCCGAAATGGTGAAGCTCGCCACGCAGCTTATCGACCGTCAGGTGGCGCCGTTCGAGCCGGCGGACATGGAGGATCGCTATGAGGCGCGATTGCGCGAGGTCATCGCGGCGAAGCTGAAAGGCGAGGGGATCAAGTCGGAGGCGCCAAGCGCGCCGCGCGGTGACAATGTCGTGGATCTGATGGCGGCGCTGAAGCAAAGTCTGGGGCGCGCGCCCGCGGCCGCACAAAACCCGGCTCCCGCGAAATCGATCAAAACCGCGAGAGCCAAACCGAAGGCGGCACGCAAGCGCGCGTGAACGTCAGGATCGGCCGGCCTCGGCCGATGCCGCGTCGATGGCCTGCATCGTCGCCGCGCGATCGTGCGTCCCCAGGGCGTGCAGAGCCATGCCGATGCTTTTCACCAACGGGCTTTGGCTCGGGTCATTGGTCGCACCCATTGGCACGGAGCGATCGAGCGCCCGGGTCTGCGCCATCTCCAGGGATTGTTGCGCCTCTCCGGTCTTGCCGGCGGCGAGGGCCGAGCGGGCGGCGTGGAGATAATCCGCCGGGCCGGCGTCCGCTCCCAGGGCAGGGCTCGGCAGGTTGGGCGCGAGCAGGCCGTGGCCGGTGGAGCCCGGCGTGTTGCTCGCCTTGTTCGACATCGGCAGCGACTCGCCCGTGCCGATAACGTTGCCGGGCCGGGCGCCGCTGGGCGTCGCCGGCGGGTTCTGCGCCAGGGCTGGTGCGCCCATCAGGACCAGCAGGGCCGCCGGGAGCAGTCCCCGCGAAATGACATGGTGCGACACGTCAGCCTCCTTTCTTAATTGCATAAGGGATATAAGCGCGCCGGCGGGCCTGAGGTTCCCGGCGGTCCATTGCCTCCCTCCCCCTATCCCCTCCCCCAAGGGGAGGGG
>JBDTFI010000099.1:0-4980 GCA_039938035.1 Acetobacteraceae bacterium
CGGGGGTGATGCCGAGGGTGTGAACGTGACTCTCAATTTTCATCCATCCGATTGCCGATTGCCAATTGACTTTGGAAGGCGTGTTGCGATAATTACCCCGAAGTTAGAAGGATCCGTCCCAATGAAAATCCTGCGCGCGTGGACTCTGCTGCCGCTTCTGGGATTGCTGGCGGGGGCGAACACTGCCGTCGGCGCCGTGATTCCGGTCTCGAACCCATCGTTCGAGACGCTGCCCGCGGGAGGACTACCTTTCGGCTGCGGCGCGGGATGCAGCTATTCAGCGCAGGATCCGATCCCCGGCTGGGTCAGCACCGGCTCGTTCGGGCAGTTCCAGCCGGGCGTGCAGGTCGGGAACTTCACCTATTTCAACTCCGTGCCCGATGGCATCACCGTCGCCTATAGCAACGGCGGCACGATCTCGCAGACGGTGGGCGCCGTCGCCGTGGCGGGAACGACCTACACGCTGAACGTCGATGTTGGGTTCAGGAAGGATGTCCCCGATCCGGGCACCGTCTCGCTGCTCGTCGGAGCGAACCCGATCCTCGCGGCCGGCGTGCCCGCCCCGTTCAGCGGCGACTTCGTCGACTACATGGCCAGCTACACCGCGACCGCGTTGGACGCCGGCGGCGCGATCTCGATCCTGCTGAGCACCCCCGGGGAGCAGGGCGACTGGGACAACGTGCGCTTGAGCGAGAGCGCCGCCGCGATCCCTGAACCCGCAAGCCTTGCGTTGTTCGGAGCGGGACTCGTCGCGATCGGCCTCCTGCGGCGCAAGGCGAGAGGCGGCTGAACGGCAACCAGGACCGCCGCCGCCGCGCTTCCGTTCACGCTTTCGACATCATGCAGCTTCCCTCGTTCAGCGGCCGGATCGGCGAGTTGGGCTAGACGCGCCAGCCGGCCCGTTACGGGACGCGCACCAAACCGCGCCGGGTGATTGCGCCAAAGGAAGAAGCGGCCCTGGAGAACGCCCGTGCCTATGGCTCGGCCGACAGGGGCCGCGGCGGGGATCGCCGATATCGGCGCGCACAACCATTTTCGGCCTGGTTCTCGTCTCGTGCGATCAGCCCGCTCGGAGGTCATCGACGAGTTCTACGGTTGTGTCGTCCACGGCCGTCCCCCAGCCATTCCGGGAGAATGGAGCCTGGCGAGCATGGAAGTCTGCCTCGCCATCTTGCGGTCCCCGGCCGAGGATCGAGAATTGCGGATGGCGTACCAGTGCGGGCTGCGCGACGCGAGCTAGAAGCCGTCCAGAACCGGGAGTTCCTTCCTCATGGCGAAGCTTCAACTTTCCGTCGCGGTGGGCGACTACGACCGTATGCGTCCGCTTGTCGACGACGCGGTGCTGATCGACGGCGTGGATCCGCAGTTCTTGCTGCTGGAACCGGAAGAGATCTTCTTCCGCGCATTCCGTCACGCCGATTTCGACATCACGGAACTCTCGCTCAGCAGCTATTGCGTCAAGACCGCCGCGGGCGACAGCCCCTATATCGGCGTTCCGGTGTTCCCATCCCGCGCTTTCCGCCATACCTCCATCTACGTGCGAACGGACCGGGTCCGCTCGCCCGAGGACCTGCGAGGCAAGCGTATCGGCGTGCCGGAATATCAGCTGACCGCCAATGTCTGGGCGCGCCTGATCCTGGAGGAGGATTTCGGCGTAAAGCCCGCCGACGTCACGTGGTTGCGCGGCGGTTACGAGCAGCCGGGCCGGATGGAAAAGATCACGATCCGGCTGCCGGCGGACGTGCGGCTTGAAAACGCCCCGGAGGGCGCCACCATCTCGGCGATGCTGGCGGCGGGCGAGGTGGACGCGGTGATCGGGCCGCGCGCGCCGTCCTGCTTCGAGCACGGCCACCCCGATGTCGGCTATCTGTTTCCGGACCCGCGGGCGGCCGGGGTCGAGTGGTTCCGCCGCACGCGGCTGTTCCCGATCATGCACCTGCTTGGCATCCGACGGAGTTTGACGGAGAAGCACCCTTGGTTGCCGGCCGCCGTGTTCAAGGCGTTCGAGCAGTCCAAGGCGGTGGCGCTGAACAAGCTCGGCGACACCTCCGCGACGAAGGTGACGCTGCCCTTCGTGGAGGAGCAGTTGCGCGCCGCGCGCCACCTTATGGGCGAGGATTTCTGGCCGTACGGCTTGGCGCCGAACCGCCATGTGCTGGAACGCTTCCTCCATCGCCACCACGCCGAGGGCCTATCGTCCCGCCTGCTGGCCCCGGAGGAGCTGTTCCACGCGGCGGCGCTGGAAACCCACAGGATTTAGTAATCGGACTCACTGGAGCGCGAAACAGGGATTTTCTTCCGTCATCGCGAGCCGCCGCTTGGGTTTGGAAGGGGGTTCCTCGGGACGGGTCTGGGCATCGCGTTCTGCCGCAGCCAGATCACGAACTCCTCGTCCGAAAGCTCTTCCGCCGCCAATTGCAGTGTCGCGACCGTCGCCTCGGCGTCGCTGACCGGAAACCGGCATCCGTTCAATCGCAGGCACGATTCCAGCGCGACGTAAGCCGTTCGCTTGTTCCGTCGACGAACGGGTGGTTGCGAACGAGCGCGATCGCATACAGCGAGCACGTCGTCCCACACCTGGGGCGCGGCGATCGTCTCGTAGATCAGCCCGATGACTTCGCGCACGAGCGCCCCAATACGGCTCTGTACCTCCGCTATCGTATCACAGTAACAATACAATCACTATTATGCCCCTCCCCGAGCTGATTCTCGGAAGAGGTTCCCGGGAATGACTGCCGCCGCCGCGACCTGAGCCGGCGGAACGGTCAGTCCGTCTCGATCGGCATCGTCGCGATGCTGGTCCAGGCGATCGGCGCCCCGCATGCCTCCGCCGCCTGGGCCGCCGGCAGGGAGGCGTCCCAATGCACGGCCAGGAACCGCCGCCCCGTCACCCCGGAAGCCGCGTCGGAAATCAGCCACAGCAGCGGCACCACCATCGCCTCGGGGCGGATCAGCCGGGCGCGGTCGGCGACCTCGCCGTCGCCGATGATGCGGGTGTCGGTCATGCCGCCGGGCACCAGCACGTTCACCGTCACGCCGGTCCCGGCGAGATCGGCCGCCATCACCGCCGTCGCCGCCTCAGCCGCCGCCTTGCTCGCGCCATACAGCGTGTAGCCGGCGCGTATCATCGTGCCGAGGCTGGTGGTGACGGTGACGATCCTTCCCTTGCCGGCCCGCATCATCGCGGGCGCCACCGCGCGCGCCATCATCAGCGGCGCGGTCGCGTTGACCGAAAGGAAGCGCGCCCATTGCTCGGGCGTGATCTCCCAGAATCGGATGGGGTTGCGCCGCTGATCGGCGCGCACCGAGGCCTGGCCGACACCGGCGTTGTTCACCAGCACGTCGATCCGGCCGAGCGCGCGTTCGGCCATCTCCACCGCGCCCGCGCAGGCGGCAGACTCGCCAAGGTCCGCAGGAACGGGCGTGAACCGACCGGCAAGCCCGCGCGCCGCGCGGTCCAGCTCATCGAGCCAGCCGGAATCGCGATCGACCCCCGCCACGTCGACGCCCGCGGCGAGCAGGCCGAGCGCCATCGCTCGCCCGATGCCGCTCCCCGCCCCGGTCACGATCGCCGTCTGCCGCTCGCTCATGGCAGTCCTCCTCCGTCGCCGAAGGAGACTTGGCCAGCGCCGCGTGCGGGACGCAAGTCTCGCTACAGGATGAACCGGCTCAGATCGCCCTTCCTCGCCAGCGGCGCCACCCGCTCGTTCACGTAGGCCGCATCGACCACGATCGTCTCCCCGGCGCGGTCGGTGGCGGTGAAGCTGATGTCTTCGAGCAGCCGCTCCAGCACCGTATGCAAGCGCCGCGCGCCGATGTTCTCCACCCGGTCGTTGATGTCGGCCGCCAGATCGGCGAGCGCATCCACCGCGTCATCGGCGAAGCTCAAGGTCACGTCCTCGGTGCCCATCAGTGCCGCGTATTGCTTGACCAAAGAGTGCTCCGGCTCGGTCAAAATCCGCCGCAGATCGTCGCGCGACAGCGACGCCAGCTCGACGCGGATCGGCAGCCGGCCCTGCAACTCCGGCAGTAGGTCGGCGGGCTTGGCGAGATGGAACGCGCCCGATGCGATGAACAGCACATGATCGGTCTTCACCGGCCCGTACTTGGTGTTGACCGTGGTGCCCTCGATCAGCGGCAGCAAATCTCGCTGCACGCCCTCGCGCGACACGTCCCCACCCCTGATCCCGCCCTCGCTTGAGCGCGCGATCTTGTCGATCTCGTCGAGGAAGACGATGCCGTTGTTCTCGGCGTGCGCCACCGCCTCCTTCGCCAAATTCTCGTTGTCGAGCAGCTTGTCCGCCTCCTCGCGCTCCAACGCGGCGCGCGCGGCCCGCCCGGTCATCTTGCGCATCTGCTGGGGCTTGCCGAACATGCCCTTCATCATCTCGCCGATGTTGATGACCTGACCGGGCGGCATTCCCGGCATGTCGAACTGCCCGATCGGCATCGACGGCGCCTCGGCAACCGAGACCTCGATCTCCTTGTCGTCGAACTCGCCGTTGCGCAGCATGCGGCGGAACTTGGAGCGCGTGTCCGCCGCCGCGCCCTCGCCGACCAGCGCGGTGATCAACCGTTCCTCGGCCGCCAGCTCGGCTTTCGCTTGCACGTCCTTGCGCGAGGCCTCCCGCAGCATGGTAAAACTCACCTCGACGAGGTCGCGCACGATGCTTTCGACGTCGCGCCCGACATAGCCGACCTCGGTGAACTTGGTCGCCTCGACTTTCAGGAACGGCGCCTGGGCGAGCTTCGCCAGCCGCCGTGCGATCTCGGTCTTCCCGCACCCGGTCGGACCGATCATGAGGATGTTCTTCGGGACCACCTCCTCGCGCATTTCCTCGGGGAGCTGTTGGCGGCGCCAGCGGTTGCGCAGCGCCACCGCGACGGCGCGCTTGGCGTCGCCCTGGCCGACGATGAAGCGGTCGAGTTCGGAGACGATCTCGCGCGGCGAATAGGTTGGTGCTTCCATCTCTACAGTGT